>NZ_BAEV01000026.1 GCF_000246895.1 Clostridium arbusti SL206
AATTGTAATATTTAAATCAAACTAGATTTATATTAACTTATTATTTATCTTTATTCAACTTATTTATATATTTTAATATCTAATTCTCTATTTTTAATCATTTCTTCTAGGGATATATCTTCTCTTACACCTTCAGTACTCTCTTTCAAAAATATAATCTTAATAGTTTGAAATATTAATTTTATATCTAATAAAATAGAATAATTTTTAATATACATAATATCGTATCTAACCTTATCTTCAGGAGTAGTATTATATTTACCAAGAACTTGTGCAAGTCCTGTTAGACCAGCTTTTACTACTGTTCTATATTTATAATCTGGTATTTCCCTTTCAAACTTATCTACATAAAATGGCCTTTCTGGTCTAGGGCCGACAATACTCATATCACCTTTCAATATATTAAGTAATTGAGGTAATTCATCCATTCTTGTAGCCCTGATTATTCTTCCCACTTTTGTAATTCTAGGATCTTTATCCGTAGCTAATACAGGACCAGATAATTTTTCTGCATTCATTTTCATAGATCTAAATTTTACAAGGTTAAAATTTCTTCCTCCATCAGTAACTCTTTCCTGACTATAAAGTACATTACCACCATCTGATAGCTTTATGATTATAGCTACAATTAACATAAATGGAGAGGTAACTACTATACCTATTACAGCTAAAATAACATCTAACACCCTCTTTATAGCTTTTTCTTCTGTGGTTAAACACAAAGGCTTTGCTCTAAGTAGTGGAAGATCATCAATTTTATTTAGTTTTGATCCCAGCAGTGCTAAATCACTCATAGCAGGTACTATAAGTATACTTTTTTGTTCAACTAAACATTTATCAAGTATATAGTCCTTAAACTCACTTTTAACATCATCACATAATATTACAATCTCTACTTCGTTAATTAAGTCAACTATTTTATTTACATCTGGATGGCAAATATATTTTATATTATATAGATCATTTTGCTTAAGTAATATTTTTTTTGCCACATGCTCAGCATTTGTACTTCCAATTATAATAACATCCTTTTTGCCATACATAGTTCTCTTTATTTTCCATACAAAAGATTTCCATATACTAAGTAGAACAATTTGAATAATTGAACTATACAGTATTACCATTCTTGGATATGAAAATGCCCTTAGGAAAAATGTTACCGCCATAGTTGAAATACATAACATTATTATTGTTAGGAATACAGAATAAACAATTTCACTTATAGATTGTTTAATTAAATCTGACAGTCCATAAACATACATAAATATTAAATATATTACTATAGTAAAAGGTGCAGTTATAATAAATGGCTCATAATTGAATCTTGGAGGATTAAAATTAAACTTAATCATGTATGAGAGATATATTGCTAAAATTACAAGTATAATATCTACAATTGTAAACAAAAACTCATATACATTAGTCAATGGTGCATTTTTCTTCATATAAACAACCTCTCTTATGTTAATCAGTGATAATAAAAATTAAAGGCATACCTTAAAACTTATGGTATAGCCTAAAACTTTTAATTAGAATTGTATTTTGCTTTCACTTAAAGTTTTCCACTTTTTATCTTTATCTGAGAATATTAGTTCTTCAATTCCCTCAGTTGGCCACTCTATTCCTACCTCTGGATCATTCCAAGCAATTCCACCTTCAAATTCTGGATGATACAAGTCTGTACATTTGTAAACAAATTCAGCTTCTTCAGAAAGAACCAAAAATCCATGAGCAAAACCTTCTGGGATATAAAATTGTTTTTTATTTTCATCACTTAATTTTACCCCAACCCATTTACCGTAAGTTTTAGAATCTTTTCTTAAGTCTACTGCTACATCAAAAACTTCGCCACTTATTACTCTAACTAGTTTTCCTTGAGAATGCTGTTTTTGAAAATGCAATCCTCTCAAAACACCTTTTTTAGATTTAGATTGATTATCCTGTACAAAAGCCATATTAAGTCCTGCTTCTTTAAATTCATCTAAATTATAAGTTTCCATAAAATAACCCCTGTTGTCTCCAAAAACCTGAGGTTCTATTATGTACACTCCTTCAATTTCTGTTTTCTCAAAATTAAATTTTCCCATTAAACTCACCTCTTAGTTATTTCCATACATTTTTTCATAGTAGTTTTGGTATTGTCCTGATGTTATATTATCCATCCATTGTTTGTTATCTAAATACCATTTAATTGTCTTCTTAATTCCAACTTCAAAGGTAGTTTCTGGTTCCCAGCCTAATTCTTCTTTAATCTTAGTTGGATCTATTCCATATCTTCTATCATGACCTTTTCTATCTTCTACATATTTTATTAAATTTTCTGTTACAGTACTATCTATATTATTACCAACATATTCTATTATAGTCTTTACAATATAAATATTTGTTCTCTCATTGTGTCCACCTACATTGTATACTTCTCCAAGTCTTCCATTGTTTATCACCATATCAATTGCCTTGCAGTGATCTTCAACATACAACCAATCTCTAATATTTAAACCATCACCATAAATAGGTAAATCTCTTTTACCTAAACAATTATTTACTATAAGTGGAATTAGTTTTTCTGGAAATTGGTAAGGACCATAATTGTTTGAACATCTTGTTATATTTATTGGCATTTTAAAAGTATCATAATAGGCTTTAACCATTAAATCTGCACCAGCTTTACTGGATGAATAAGGGCTGTGAGAATCTAATGGAGTTGTTTCTGTAAAATACCCAGTTTCCCCTAAAGATCCGTATACTTCATCAGTTGACACTTGAAGATATTTTTTACCTTCTTTAAATCCACCTTCAGTTTCCCAATATTGTTTTGCAATATTCAATAGATTTACAGTACCTAATACATTTGTTTTAGCAAAGAGTTCAGGCTCTCTTATACTTCTGTCTACATGTGATTCAGCTGCAAAGTTAACCACATAATCTATATCATTTTCTTTAAAGATATTTTCAATAACTTCTTTGTCGCAAATATCCCCTTGAATAAATGTATGATTAGGATTTTCTTCTATTTCCTTTAAATTTTCTAAATTACCAGCATATGTAAGCTTGTCTATATTAATTAATTTTATATCATTATATTTATTTAACATGTAGTGTACAAAATTTGAGCCAATAAATCCAGCTCCACCAGTTACTAAATATGTTTTCATTATTCTGCCTCCTAAATAACTATCAATCTTCAATTAATGATACTAAATATTTTCCGTATTCTGTCTTCATTAGTGGTTTTGCTAACTCTCTAACCTGATCTCTATCTATAAACTTATTTCTGTATGCAATTTCCTCTATACAAGCCACAAAAAGTCCCTGTCTAGTCTGAATAGCTTCCACAAAATTTGCTGCATCCAAAAGTCCTCTGTGAGTTCCTGTATCTAGCCAAGCCATTCCTCTTCCAAATAATTCTACTTTTAGAGTACCACGTCTTAAATACTCATTGTTAACAGCAGTTATTTCTATTTCTCCCCTATCAGAAGGTTTTATACCCTTAGCTATTTCAACTACATCATTATCATAAAAATATAACCCTGGTACTGCGTAGTTTGATTTTGGATTCTCAGGTTTTTCCTCTATAGAAATTACATTATTATCATCATCAAATTCTACAACTCCAAAAGCCCTTGGATTACTTACATGATATCCAAATATAGTTGATCCAACTTCTCTTGCTGCTGCTCTTTTTAATCTCTCTGTAAATCCATACCCATAAAAAACGTTATCTCCAAGAACCAATGCTACCCTATCATTGCCTATAAATTCTTCTCCTACAATGAAAGCGTCTGCAAGTCCTCTAGGCTCATCCTGAACAGCATAACTTAATTTAAGTCCAAATTGACTGCCATCTCCAAGCAATTCCTCAAAGCTGCTAATATCTCTTGGTGTTGAAATTATAAGTATTTCTGTTATTTCAGCTAACATCAATACAGATAATGGATAATATATCATTGGTTTATCATAAATAGGAAGTACTTGCTTTGATACTGCCTTTGTTATTGGATATAACCTAGTACCAGAGCCTCCTGCTAAAATAATTCCCTTCATTATGTAAATTCCTCCTTACTTACCTAGCAATTGTTAAAACAAACAAATTTATTATACAACAAAGCAAAATATTTGTCTATTTTTTATTATCTTTAATATACTCTTAATATTTATTGAAAAATATATAATGACATCAAAAGTAAACTCAATTTTATTAGGCCAATATGAATATAATTTATTAAAGAATAGATAAAATAAAAAACAAGATGAATTTTATCATATATAATTCACCTTGTTTTTATGTACAAGAATAACAACCATGATATTTGTCAACTTAATTCATTGACCATGCATCAACATCAATAGCAATATTATTCTTTCTTCTAATTATTTATACTGTGGTATATCAAATTTTAATGTTGGATTTTCAACCATATCAGTAAGTCTTTTAATATTAGATACTTGATTATATGCCCAACGCACATCTGTTGCATATTGATGATTTGCAGGTGATGCTGGATTCCATCTCATCTTATATAGTGTGTTTTGTTTATATCTACTATTATTTATATAATCACTAGATATCCACTGTGCACCACCATATATAGCTTGATCTACACTGAACCATCCTTTAGTATATGCATACATTGATCCATGATAATTTGCATTTGAATCATATGCACCTATCCCAAATAGATTGTATACAGTTTTTCCACTAACCTCTATTCCTGTGGCCAATCTAGAATATCCATTTCCTGTTTCTAGTAATGCATGTGAAACAAGATATATAGGATTTACATTGTTCTGTTTTGCTGCATCAAGAAATTGTGCTCCCTTACCACTCAAAACACCTTTCCCAGAAAGTATATTATTTAGATCATTTACTGTAATACCGTTAATATAATCTAACCTTAAAAATTCATAAATTCCATAAGAATCTTTAAAATTCGCTGTATCAACATAATGTTGAACTGTGTTTCTATCTGCATTAACCCAATTACCATCTGACTCCATAACTGGCTCTCCATTATTAATCTGAAGATCCACCATTTGCTGTATGGATAAATTATATTGAGTATTCTCTTGATTACTAGTAAATGATTTACTTATTTTTATATTTTGAGCTATTGTATTACCATTATTCCCTATAGCATTAATAGTTAGTGTATGCTCACCATTTTGCAATGGATTAACATCTAGATTATAAGAAAATCCACTGTTCACTCCATTTGTATAACCAGGAATAGCTTTATTAACATCTGGTCGTGATAATCCTATATTTGCATTTCCTTTGTATGCACCATCTACACTTATTTGGACAGATTTAATCCCTGAAGAATTAAGTGCCCACCCTACTACTGGTATTTGATTTGTCCCATTCTTAATTACAATATTATTTGTAGGTGTGTCTACACAAATCCTAGGTTGTAGATTTTGTGTTTGATTTTGCTGCTGAGATGTTTGCTGATCCTTTACAATCTTTATTCTAATTGCCTCAGCTCTTAGAGATTTACCCGTAGTTCCAGCTACTTGTCCATCTTGAACCCAATCCATCCAGCCTATGTTTTGTACATGCACTTGATATTTAACGTGATAATTAGCCGGTGCATTATTCAATTTAATCTTTATGGCTTCAAGTCTTAAAGATTTACCAACAGTTCCTGCCTCTTTAGAATCACCAACTTGATTCATCCATCCTATATTTTGCACATGTGCTTGATATGTTATATACATACCTGGTACAGCATTAGATAGACTGATTTTTAAAGCCTCTAATCTCAAAGATTTTCCAACAGTTCCTTCTACTTGTCCATCATTTGTGGAGTTTTGCCAGCCCACATTTTGGACATGTCCTTGATATGTTATATGTACATCACTATTGGTATCAGCTTTTACTATATTATAAAAGCTAAAAACCAAAAACAAGCTACTAATCATTATAAATACACGTACACTAAATTTCATATCTTTTGTAAAATTCACTTTTTCACCTCCTTTCACTATAATATTCGTAATTATAAATAAAAGTTTTATAGTGTAATTAAAAAATAGATTAAACTATAAAACTTTATTAAAACAATTATACAATTATATATAAAAATGACACAAGCAATTTATTTAATTTTATTACTTAATTTTATACATATATGGAGATGAAGATACTTTTTCTATTTATTTATAGTTTTACTATATAAATCCTTAAAATCAGGATTATCTTTTATAGTTAACAGATATTTCATAAAAGAATCTCTAAGTTCTTCTCTTTTTAGAGCAAATTCAACAGTAGCCTTTAAAAAGCCCAATTTATCCCCTACATCATATCTCTTTCCCTCAAAGGTATAAGCATACATAGCTTCTGATTGCATAAGAGTTTTCAGAGCATCGGTAAGCTGTATTTCTCCACCTTTTCCTGGTTCTGTACTATTTAATATATCAAATATTTGTGGCGTAATTATGTATCTTCCAAGTATGGCTATATCAGTTGGTGCTTCCTCTTCCTTTGGTTTTTCTACTAAATTTTTAACCTTATAAACCGAGTTTTCTATATGCATTGCATCTACAATACCATATTTAGATACATCCTTATGGGGAACCTTCTGTACTCCAAGAATTGTAGTTTTATATTCATCATAGCAATCCATAAGCTGTTTCAAACATGGAACTCTGCTGTCAACTACATCATCTCCAAGCATAACAGCAAAAGGTTCATTTCCAACAAAAGTTTTTGCACAGTTAATGGCATGACCTAAGCCCTTAGGCTCTTTTTGTCTTATGTAATAAATATTGGCCATATTAGATATATCTTTTACTATACCTAGCAATTCGTCTTTACCGTGATCTTCCAGCTCTTTTTCAAGTTCTACAGATTTATCAAAATGATCTTCTATAGCTCTTTTATTTCTACCTGTTATTACAAGAATTTCTTCTATTCCAGAAGCAACAGCCTCTTCGATTATGTATTGAATAGTTGGTTTATCTACTATTGGAAGCATTTCTTTAGGTTGAGCCTTTGTGGCTGGTAAGAATCTAGTTCCAAGTCCAGCAGCTGGTATAATTGCCTTCTTTACTTTCATAAAATCTCTCCTCTAACTCATCATCATTATTACTATTATTATATACTGCCTTTACATCTTTTACAATTATAAGGTATTTATATCAAAATAAATCATAAAAGATAATAAAGTAATCTTATTAAGGCATATGAAAATAAATAACAAGACAAAGATGCGACGTATATTTTGAAGTCAACAAGGAAATAGGTTCCTAAGATAGTGAGCTATCTTAGGGTTCTGTTGACGCGGTGGGATTCAAAATAGACTAGCATACTGACTAGTTATTTATTTGAATGTGCCTAAATACAAACCTTCAAGTTTCGCCAATAAATATTATTTGAATGTATCTAAATGCTATAGCAATTATTCCATAACTTTGCTTAATTGAACTACTATTTCATCTTTAGGATCAATCTTCTTTGCAATATCATAATGCAATTTTGCCTGCTTAGTATCCCCCTTATTAAGATAACACATTACTAAATTAGTACATACTTCTATAGATTTTGTGGCCTCAAAAGCCTTTCTAAGATATTTTATAGCAACGTCAAAATTATTAAGAGCTGCATAATTTAGTCCAAGTTCATTTATAACTTCAACTATACTGCTATCAATGGCTACAGCTTCATTTAGATAGTAAATAGCTTTTTCATAATTTCCTAGTACCCTATAGGCTACAGCTATATTAAAGTTTAATATAGCATCATTAGAAAACTCATCCAATAAGGGAATGAGATATATTAATGCATCTTTAGGTTTATCGTATACTAGTGCCTTACCCTTTTCATATTCTCTTATATTGGAAATTACATGTTTTAGCTCTAAAACTTCTGTAGAATCGTCATGACTCTTTTCAATATATGTATTGATATAAAACCAAGCATCTTCATATTTTTCTTGTTCATAGTAAATTACTGCCTTATTAAAATATGCTTTATAGTAACCTTCTATCTTCTCAGCTTTACTTAACATAATTAATTCTTCTTCTTGAAAAGCCTTATCAATTTTTCTTAATTTTTCTAAAATCATAAATAACTTATCATAGTTTTCCTCATTCTTTTCAATTTTTAAAAGACCTTTAATAATTAAGTATGCATCTTCATAAGATCCACTTTTTACTTCATCAAAAATTATACCTTTTATGTATTGTACGGCTTCCTCTTTGTTAGCATTTAATATATCAATATATATATTATTGAATTTAAAATTCTCATCTCCTCCAAGTACATAGAACATCCCTTCTATAAAAAAGGAGACAGGTATTTTTTCAAACTTTTCGCCTGCTTTAACTTTATCAGCAACTCTTAAGGGTCTTACTGGTAAATATAAGTTTTCATTTACTTGTATTTTAAATATTTTTGGTATACTTTCTTTTTTAAATTCTAAAAAAATTAGTTTAGATACTTTCTCTGCAAAATTAAGTTTTGTTTGCATACTTTCACCGTCCCATAAAATAGTCAGACATATCAAAATTCAAAGATGCCTTATAATAGATATTATAGTAAAATCTAAAGAAAATTTAAAGTGGAAGATATTTTTGTATCCTCCACTTTAATAAGTTCTATATTAGTTATTACATGCTGTGTTTATTATTTCCATAACAGCTTTGTTAAAGCTATCCATCTTTTCATCTGCATCAGAAAGATTCTTACCAACGGTAGCCATATATACCTTCATTTTCGGTTCTGTTCCAGATGGTCTTACAACAAACCAAGATCCATCTTCCAATATGAATTTAAGTACATTTGACTTTGGAAGTTTTATTTCGCTTTCTTTATTATTTTCTATATCATTTTCTATACTCAATTTGTAATCAAACTTCTTTATTATCTTTACTCCGGATACACTAGGAGTCATAGACTTTCTTAAATTTTCTATAGCTCTTTGGATTTTTTCTTGTCCTTCTTTACCTTTAAGCTCTAAGGATACTAAGCTTTCTTTATAGAACCCATATTTCTCATAGAGATCCATTAATGCATCATAAAGACTTAATCCCTTGCTCTTATAATATAATGCCATTTCACTTATAAGAGTAGCACCTATTACTGCATCTTTATCCCTTACAAAGGTTCCAGCTAAACATCCATAACTTTCTTCAAACCCAAATAAATATGTATTGGATCCTGTCTTTTCAAATTCTTTTATTTTCTCACCTATATATTTAAAACCAGTTAGAACGTCTATAAGTTTAATATTAAAATCATCTGTAATTTTTCTTGTCATTTCAGAAGTAACTATGGTCTTTATAACAGCTCCATTTTCAGGTAATTTATTAAGTTCTTTTAAAGATGACACAACATAATGAGTCAAAAGTACACCTGTTTGGTTACCAGTTAACACTCTATATTTTCCTTGTTTATCTTTTACAACTACACCGATTCTATCACAATCAGGGTCTGTACCAAATATTACATCAGGATTTACATCTTTAGCCATATTCAAAGCTAATTCAAATACTGAAGCCTGTTCTGGATTTGGATAAGAAGCAGTTGGGAAGTTACCATCTGGCAATTCTTGTTCCTTAACCACAAACACATTATTATATCCAAGTTCTTTAAGTACTCTTCTTACGGGTACATTTCCTGAACCATGTATTGGTGTGTATATTATCTTTATATCTTTGGCATTATTTTTTACCAATTCATCTCTTATGGTAAGTGCTTTAACTTTATCAATATATGTTTTATCAACTTCTTCACCAATTATATTTAAAAGTTTAGACTCTTTAGCTTTTTCTAAATCCATAACTTTTACATTTTTGAATTCATCTATTGAACTAATACAATCTAATATTTCTTTAGCTGCCTTATCTGTTACCTGACCACCATCTTCATTGTAAACTTTATAACCGTTATACTGCTTAGGATTGTGGGACGCTGTTACCACTATTCCAGCTTTACTTTTTAGATGTCTAACAGTATAAGAAAGCATTGGTGTTGGTCTTAAAGACTCAAATAAATTTACTGTAATTCCATTTGCGCATAAAACCAATGCTGCTCTTTCAGAAAATTCTTTAGACATGTTTCTTGAATCATAAGCTATACTAACAGAAATTTCTCCTGTATAATTTTTATTTAAATAATCAGCTAGTCCTTGAGTAGATTTACCTATAGTATATATATTCATTCTGTTACTTCCTGCGGCTATAACACCTCTAAGACCACCTGTACCAAATTCTAAATCCCTATAAAATCTATCTTCTATTTCCTTTTCATCTTTTATACTTCTTAACTCTTCCTTCGTACTTTCATCAATATACTCTGATTTTAACCAATGTTCATAGTTTTCTTTAAATGTCATAACAGTACCTCCTCTATAATTCAATATTTTTATTATACTATAAAATCCATAAAATAGCATATATATTTACAACCAATTCTAAAAAATGTATATATTATCCTAACATTGGTAAAATCATATTATCAAAAATTTTAAATTACATATTATGAATTCCTGATTTCTATACAAAATTAATAAACCCCATCTTAGCACTACAGAGGGGTTTATTAATATGTCAAGAATCACTATAAAATTTCTTTCGTATTAATTACTTAGTCACATTCAAATAAATAACTAGTCAGTATGCTAGTCTATTTATTCTCATATGCCTTATTCATTTTTTGGAGTACTATTGTCCTCCTCTTCTACCTCTTCTTCACCGTTATCATCTGGTATGTCTCCACCACTTGCTGATGTTATAGTAAGAACTATACTTTTAAGATCATCTACAATGGATATTTCAGAGCTAGCTTCTACATCTGCTACTCTTAGTGAGTCACCGAAATTAAGAGTAGATATATCTACATTAATAGTCTTAGGTAAATTATCAGCTTCACATTTTACTTTTATAGTATCTTTAGACTTTTGAATTATTCCACCCATTTTTCTTATGTCATCTTCTCCATTAAATGTTAATGGAACTTCAGTAACTAATT
The DNA here is from genome assembly GCF_000246895.1 of Clostridium arbusti SL206. Classification (GTDB taxonomy): domain Bacteria; phylum Bacillota; class Clostridia; order Clostridiales; family Clostridiaceae; genus Clostridium_I; species Clostridium_I arbusti. Next base: position 10,973 of record NZ_BAEV01000026.1, read on the forward strand.
CACCATTTCCAGATAACTCCTCTAGATCAATGTGTAAAATTTTATGATTTATACTGTCCTTTTGTATTTCCTTAATAAGAGTTTTATGATTTTTTCCTTCTATATCTATGTTGAGAATACCATGTTCACCATTAGAAGAAATCTCTCTTTGTAGCTCTAATTCTCCTATTTCAAACAAAGTATTTTCTATGTTTTTTCCGTATAGTATTCCTGGTACTAAGCCCTTTCTTCTCTCTCTCCTAGCATCATGATTAGTAAATTTATTCCTAATATTTGCATTAATTAATTCCATATTTATCCCTCCTGATATTATTGTATTATTGACATGAATTTTGAAAATTATACATCTATTAGATATTTAAAAATTATTCTCATTTATCATTAATTTTTATTGCAATTGGATAACGTTTAAACTATAATAAGTATTGTTTCAAAAACCTATGCCAAGCCTTATTTTAAAAGGCTTAGACTGTATCTATTGAAAGAAGGTGCTATACAAAGTTGTATAAACTTAATCAAAATGAAACTCCACTTTTTAATGCACTAATGGAATATGTGGACAGAGATACTATTCCCTTTCACGTGCCTGGTCATAAAAAGGGCCAAGGTGTAGACGAAGAATTTAAAAAATTCATTGGTGAAAATCCTTTTAAGATTGATGTTACAGTATTCAAGTTAGTGGATAGTCTTCATCATCCTACTGGTCCAATAAAAAAAGCACAACAATTAGCTGCAGATGCTTATGGCTCAAAGGCAGCATTTATATCAGTGCATGGTACTTCTGGAGCTATAGAAGCTATGATTATGTCTGTGGTGAGTAATAACGATAAGATACTTATACCAAGGAATGTTCATAAATCAGTTACAGGTGGTATTATCCTAAGTGGTGCTACTCCTGTTTATATGCAGCCGGAACTAGACAAGGAAGTGGGCATAGCCCATGGTGTTTCACCAGAAACTGTAGAAGAAACACTAAAAGAAAATCCTGATGCAAAAGCTGTTTTAATAATTAACCCAACTTATTATGGAGTTGCTACGGATATAAAGAAGATTGCAAAGATCGTACACAGCTATGATATACCGCTAATCGTTGATGAAGCTCATGGACCACATCTTGGATTTAACGATAAATTACCTATATCTGCTATAAATGCAGGTGCAGATATGTGTGCTCAAAGTACTCATAAGATAATAGGTGCCCTTACTCAGTGTTCCTTATTACATGTATGTTCAGATAGAATTGATATGCATAGAGTTCAACAAATTTTAAATATAATGCAAACTACTTCACCTTCATATATTTTAATGGCATCTCTTGATTGTGCCAGAAGGCAAATAGCTTTACATGGGAAAGAGCTTCTTGATTATGCAATAGATCTCTGTACTTACGCTCGAGACGAAATAAATAAAATCCCAGGTTTTTATTGTTTTGGGAAGGAAATTCTTCAAAACAATGGTATCTTTGCCTTTGATCCCACAAAGGTCACTATAACTTGCAGGGATTTAGGCATTACAGGTTACGATTTAGATATGATTCTTTCAGATCAATACCATATCCAAATGGAGTTATCTGACTTATATAATGTATTAATAGTAGGTTCTTTTGGTGATACCAAAAAGAATATGGACCGTTTAATAGAAGTTTTAAAGGAAATTAGTAAAAAGTACTATGGAAAAGGCGAGAAAAAGTCTGATTTTATTGACATTCCCCCTATTCCAGATCAAATTTTGATTCCTAGAGAAGCATTTAATAGTACTAAAGTTCCAGTTTCTATAAATGACAGCATAGGAATGGTAAGTGGAGAGTTTTTAATGGCCTATCCACCAGGAATTCCTGTACTATGTCCAGGGGAAATCATAACTAAAGAAATAGTAGATTATGTGAGAAGATTAAAAGCTACTGGTCTTTATGTTCAGGGAACAGAAGATCCTGATGTTGAAATAATAAAGGTAGTAAAACGATAAATTTATTATCACATATTTAAATTTCTTTGCAGTGACTATAATCAACTAAAAAACACTACCAAACTTATTTATCTAAATAAACTTGATAGTGCTTTTTTTATATCTATTTCAAATTATTACTAATTTCACGAGAACGTCTATAGGTTTGTGTGAAATTAAAAAAATAAGAGATAAATCATAATTATAAGTTATAAATAAACTTATATTTCTTCTTCACTATATACTTTTATATTATTTTTTATCAGTAACTCAGCAGTTACTCCATTTCCCACAATCTTTTTCCCACTAAAGCTTCCATCATATATTTCTCTACATCCACAAGATGGGCTTTTAGCTTTTAATATAGCTTTATCTACAGAACATCTCTTTGCTATATCAAGAACTAACTCTGCACCCTTTATAAATTCTTTTGTGCTGTCCTGTCCATCCTCAGAAATAACTTTTGCAGTACCATTGATTACATCTTCTCCAGTTCCTCCTAGTATTTCTTGAGGAGCTCTAGGAGTACTAAGTCCTCCTAGTACCTCTGGACAAACAAGTATAGCTTCATTCTGGTTAAAGAGTTTTAAAGCCTTTTCATTTAAATTATTTTCTCCGCTATATTTACAATTTACCCCGCACAAGCATGCAGAAATCAAATACACTTAAATCACCCCAAAACATAATAGTTTAGTATTTTACATTAAAATTACTATCTAAGGGTTCTGCTGACGCAGTAGGATTCAAAATAGGCTAGCATACTGACTAGTTATTTATTGGAATATGCCTTATATAAAAATTTACTTTAACTCCACTACAGTTACTCCTGCGCCACCTTCACCATAATTACCTAATCTATAACTTTTAACATGATGCTGCCTTTTTAACATATCAGATATAACATTTCTAAGAACTCCAGTTCCCTTACCGTGAATAACTGTTACAGATTTAAGACCAGCTAGATAAGCTTCGTCCAAGTATTTATCAACGTTATACATTGCCTCTTCTCCATCCATTCCTCTTAGGTCAATAGAAGAATCCACTTGCTTTAAGTTTAATTTAGCCTCTCTTTTTTTTATCTTTTTTGCTTCTTTGCTTCTAGAATTATCACCTTTACCTTTTGTGAGATTCTTAAGTTTTACATTTATCTTCATTATGCCAGCTTGTATTTGTACTTCTCCTCTGTTATCAGGCTGTGAGAGTACAATTCCCTTCATATTTAAAGAAGGAATATATACTTCTTCACCTTCTTTTACGCTAGTAAGCCCATTTTCCTTGCTGGAATCCTTATACATGTTTTCTTCTACATTATCAAGACTTTCTTTAAGCCTTCTTCTTTCTTTTTCAAGCTTCGCTCTGGTTTCTGAAGAATAGCCCATTCTCTCTAATTCTCTAATATTCTTTAATATTTCATCTGCTTCTTCTTTGGCCTCAGCAATAATACCTTTGGCTTCTTTTCTTCCCTCACTTAAAGCTTTTTCCCTAGAAGAATTTAATGAGTATAGTTTTTCTTCATATTTTTCCTTAATCTTTTCTGCTTCAATCTTTAACATTTCTGATTTTCGTGCATTTTCTTCAGCCTTTATACTCTTTTCCTGAAGGCTCTGAATTAAATCTTCAAATTTAAGGGTATCACTAGAAATACCTTTTCTTGCCTCATCAATTATATAATCCGGAAGCCCTAATCTCTTTGAAATTTCAAAAGCATTTGATTTTCCTGGAATTCCAATTAAAAGTCTGTAAGTAGGTCTCAAAGTCTCCACATCAAATTCTACAGAAGCATTTTCAACCCCTTCAGTTTTTAAAGCATAGGCTTTTAGTTCACTATAGTGAGTTGTAGCTACAAGTTTTGTCTTTCTCTCTCTTAAATTTTCAAGAATAGATACTGCCAGGGCTGCTCCTTCTGTAGGGTCGGTTCCTGCCCCAAGTTCATCAAAAAGCACCAGTGAAGTTAAATCCGCTTTTCCCATAATATTAACTATATTAGTCATATGAGAGGAAAAAGTAGATAAACTCTGTTCAATACTCTGTTCATCTCCAATATCTGCAAACACTTCTTTAAAAAAACTTACCGTTGAGTTTTCTCTAGCTGGTATAAGTATGCCACTCATAGCCATAAGTTCTAGAAGTCCTACAGTTTTAAGTGTAACTGTTTTACCTCCAGTATTAGGTCCTGTCACTATTAATGATGTAAATTCTCTTCCCAAATATACATCCATAGCTACAACCTTTTCTGGATCTATTAGCGGGTGTCTTCCTTGGACTATATCAATTATGCCATTGTCATTTACACCTGGACGTATGGCATTTATTTCACTAGCATATTTTGCCTTTGCAAATATAAAATCAAGTTCATATACAATGCTAGCATTATTTTCAACAACTACTATATTTTCATATATTTTCTGTGATAATTCTTGTAGTATTCTATTTATCTCAGCCTTTTCCTTAAGCATGATCTCTTTTATTTCATTATTTAAGTTTACAAGACCCATGGGTTCAATAAATAGAGTTGCCCCTGAGGAACTCTGGTCATGTACAAGTCCTGGAACCTGTGCCTTGTATTCGGCCTTTACAGGAATAACATACCTATCGCCTCTAATAGTGTAGATATTTTCTTGCAGGAAATTTGAATAAGATCTTACTAGAGAGTTAACTTTACTTTTAACGGATGCTGTTTTGTCTCTCAGTGATTTTCTAATATTAAAAAGTTCTGTACTGGCTCTATCTGATATTTCTTCTTCACCTATAATAGCATTTAATATAGCATTTTCTAGATTTCTTAAGGGTACAATTCCCTCACATATATCTTCTATTACTCTAAAACTCTCTTCTTCCTCATTATGTGCTACATATTCCTTGAACCTTCTTGCACATCTTTGTATATTAGCTATTTTTAAAAGCTGCAGTGGCATAAGTGTAGAACCTTTACCAGCTCTACTTATTGCTTCCCTTGCATCATAGGCTCCTTCAAAAGGTGCAGATCCTTTTTTACCAAGAAGCCTAAGCGCTTCTTCTGTCTCTTCTAAATGCTCCTTCATCTCAAAAATATTTTCATAGGGTTTAAGATCATCTATAATATCTTTAGCCGCGCTGGTCTGTGTAAACTGCTTTATTTTTTCTTTTATTTTATAATACTCCAGCACTCTTAAAGCTTTTTCGTTCAATACTATTCAACTCCTCGTTTATAATGTCCGCGTGTAAACTTTTTTGCTTCATCCTGAAATTTTCCACTACTATAAGCCTCTAAAATTTCTATAACTTCATCTTTTTTCTCATCTACAAAATCTATTCTGTGATTAATATTTCCTATACTGTTTATATCTCTTAAATTAGGAATAAGATTTAAAGGTACCGAATTGTATATGTGACTTCTACAGAATTTATCGGTTTTAACTATGAATTCTTCACCAATTCTATCTTTAAGTTTAAATTCTCCTGTATCACATTTATTATTACAATTTAACTGAGTGCATTTTCCTCCAAGAGTACTTCCTATAGGACAATATTCACTTACCATAACCTCAAACTTTCCATAGATAATCATACCACAGAGTATAGGTGAATTCTTAATTAAATTCATTATCTCATTTCTATTAAGTTCTATACTTATATAGCTTCCACTAAGATCTTTACTGTAAAAATCCAATGCATATTTATTGAATAAATTTAGCTTGTAGTCGCCTATTATATCTATGTTATTTTTATATCTATTTATAATTCCTGCATTAGCTGTAACAATACCTTTAATTCTATTAATATTATCATCTATAACGCTGCATATAAAATTAAATTCTTCTTTAATTATATTTGGCACTCTTAAGTACACATCTACATTATTAATGTTTTCTATACTTATATTATTCTTTCTATGAAACAAATCAATTATAACCGCTTTTACTCCTGAATCTATACAAGTATTAAGTTGCTCTAAATTTTCTACAGATACCATAAGCTTTTCCATAGATTTATCAGTTTTTTCTTCTCTGTTAAAATCTAAACCCTTACTTAAAACTCTTTTACTTTTTTTGTATTCATAATCCATAATGTCATGTGTTAAATTTCTCCTTACCGCATTTACAGCAGACAAAGGTAAAAAACCCTCTTCATAAATTAGAAAGTCAATATTTTGTATTCTAAAAGGTGTGTTACCCGTTTTGATTAAATTTTCTTCTAATTTTATCTTTTCTAGAGGTTTCTTTATTGCCTTCTGAACTGTATCTCCAGTAACTTTAAATACCTTACCATTATAATGGCACATGACTTCAAAAGGTTCATCAATTTTAAACTTACACTGAATATCTATGTCTATTTTTTTACCATAGGCATCTCTAAAACTGTTACATAAATTGTCTAACAACATCATATCAGAAGTTTTATACACTTCATCAAAAGCAGCATAGAAATGCGGCACAAGCTTTACCCTATCACCCTTATGTGCTCTTTGAATTTCTGATCCATTTATTAAAATTTTTGATACGGAAAATCCATCATTTTTAACTCTTACACCATCTTTTATATTTAAGTCTTCAGCTAGAGTTATAGTTAAATCCTTATTTACACTGCCTAAAAATAGTCCTGTATTTTTAGGAAAAGAATAAGACATCATATCCTTGCCAATATTACCAAACATATAAGCCTTTGAGAATCCTTCTCTGTTAAAAAGCTGCTTGAGCTTTTTAACTTCTAGTTCATAATCAAATTCACTGTTATTGTATACACTATCAATTGCCTTTCTGTATATACTAACTACACCAGCTACGTATTCAGGTTTTTTCATTCTACCTTCTATTTTCAATGAAGAAGTTCCACTTTTAATTATTTCTTCTATATTATCAAGAGTACACATATCTTTAGGACTTAATATATAACCTTTAAACTCCTCTTTATTATTTTCATTAATAAGATTATATGGTAGTCTACAGGGCTGCGCACATCTCCCTCTATTTCCACTTCTTCCTCCAATAACACTGCTCATAAGGCATTGACCTGAATAACATACACAAAGTGCTCCATGTATAAATATTTCTGTTTCTATATTTAAATCCTTAGAAATAAATTCTATTTCCTTAAGACTTAGTTCTCTAGACAATACAATCCTATGAAATCCCAAATCCTTAAAATACTGTGCACCTTCACCATTATGTATAGTCATTTGAGTGGATCCATGTATCTCAAAATCAGGGAAATTCTTTCTTATTAAATAGGCTAGACCAGTATCTTGAATTATTAAAGCATCTACTCCTATAGTATATAGAAATTTTACATATTCCAATATATCTCTTATTTCACTGTCTTTTACTAAAGTATTTACAGTAACATATACTTTAACTCCATAAAGATGACAATAATCTACCGCTTCTACAATCTTTTCGTCCTCAAAATTAAAGGCATAAGCTCTTGCCGAAAACCTACTTCCTCCTAAATAAACTGCATCTGCTCCATTTTGTACTGCTGCATAAAGACTTTCCATACTGCCACAAGGAGCAAGTAGTTCTATTTTTTTCATTTTCATCTCTCCTCAGGCATATTGAAATAAATAGTAAGCCAAAGATGCGACGACTATTTATTTTAATATGCCTATAACATTCTGCCTTATATTATACAACAAAATCTTTATATTTAAAAATAGAGAAAATATTTAGTCACAAATAAAATTTAACCTGACTTAACGTATTACATTTTTAATAAATAACTAACATTAAATTTACTACAACATAATATATATAGAGAAACTATACTTTTTTTATTTTACAGAAAGGCTTTCAAATAATTAGGAGTGGATATGATGAAAGTATATGAGGATAAATATATTGTGGTTATTTCTTCTAATAGCCAAGCAACCTATCTATACAATGAACTTATGAAGAATGATATATATGTGGAGTTTATTTCAACTCCTGCTAAAATTGTTTCAGGCTGCAGTAAATCTATAATTTTTAAAAGTAAAGATAGAAAAAAAATTGCACTTGAGATAAAAAATAATAAAGTTAAAATTTATGGTGTATACAGAATGATAAAAGATGATAAAGATTATGATTATATAAAAACAGATTTTCGAATATGTGGATAATTTACAGTTACTGTACTGTAAATTATATCCATAGAAAATGTACAGTATTTCATCTTTATAGACCCCATATAAACTGAGTGGAATTTTTATTCCACTCAGTAATTTATTCAAACTTTAACTCCATGAATCCTGTTTATATATGCCTTTGATTACATTTATAAAATCTTCAATGTCTTTATCTGTATTAAAATATCCTGGACTTATTCTAACTGTTCCGTATTTTTCAGTTCCAATCACACGATGAATAAGGGGAGCACAATGATAACCGGTTCTAACTGCTATATTGTTTTTGTTTAAAATATATCCTACCTTTGAACTATCCATATTATCTATATTGATGGACACTACTGCTGCTCTGTTTTCAGCTGATTTTAGTCCATATATTTTTACATAAGATAGTTTTTTTAATTCACTTAAAAGATACTCCGTTAGTGTCTTTTCATGCTTTTGAATGTTTTCTATTCCTATCTTTTGTATAAATTTTATGCCCTCATATAAACCTGCAATTCCAGGAGTATTTAAAGTACCACTTTCAAATTTATCTGGTAAAAAATCCGGCTGCTCCATGGAACTTGAATTACTTCCTGTACCACCATCAATAAAATGCTCTAATTTAACTCCATCCCTTATAAAGAGCCCGCCTGTTCCCTGAGGCCCTAAAAGTCCCTTATGCCCCGGAAATGCTAATAAATCTATATTAGCTTTGTCCACATCAATGGGAACAACACCAGCGCTTTGCGATGCATCTACCATAAATATCAATCCATATTTTTTACAAATAGAACCTATTTTCTCTATATCCTGAATAGTTCCCAAAACATTAGATGCGTGATTTATTATAATAACCTTTGTGTTTTTCTCTATACTTTTTTCTAATTCATTTATATCAATAAAACCTTCCATATTAACCTTAAGCAAAGTAAGTTCTACACCTGCTTTACTTAAATAATTTAATGGTCTAAGTACAGAATTGTGTTCAATTGCTGTACTTATAGCATGATCACCTCTTTTAAGCAAACCTTTTATAGCTATATTTAATGATTCAGTAGCATTGCAAGTGAAAATTATATCAAAAGGACAATCTATATTAAAAAGAGTACTTAGCTCTTGTCTTGTTTCTGCAATTTTTGATGAAGCCTGTATAGACATATCATGAGAACTACGTCCTGGATTAGCGGCATAATTCTTCATACAATTTAATACTTCATCATATACTTCACTGGGCTTCGGAAAAGAAGTGGCAGCATTATCTAAATATATCACATAAAATCCCCCTAAAATATAAAATTATTTATACACTCTCTTTCAGTATATTCAGTGAAAATTAGGCATGTGAAAATAAATAACAAGTCAAAGATGCGACGTATATTTTGTAATCCTATTTGAATATGCCTTAGGCATATTAGCAACAAAAAAGACCTGTCTGACCAGATCTTTCTTATCACCTTATTTTCTTCTCAATAATCGATCCATAATAGATTGGTTTTTTTCAGATTCTAGCTCCTCTTGAAGCTTCATATTCTCCTGGCTTTTTTGTTCCATTTCTCTCTCTAGTAAGTCTTTTTCTTTTCCAAACTTTTCAACCTGTTTTTCGAGAAACTCTTTATATTCTTCACTTTCCTTAAGTTTCTTTTCAATTTCAGTTTTGTAATTTGTTTCCTCTGAAAGCTTTTGCTTTATTGATTGTAGTTCTTTTTGATTATTTTCATGTACCTCTAAGTATACTTTATAATTTTCCTCGACCTTTCTCTTTTCTTTAGCTATTCTAGAAATACTTTCTTCATACTCCTCCATAAATCTTTGCTTTTTTTGTAATTGCATAATTAATGCAGAAAGCTTCTTATCTAAATTTTTATTAAGAACCTTTGTTCTTTGAAGTTCAACTTTTATGTTTTTTATTTTTTCTCCTGATTGAGGTAAAGATAAATCATCTTCATTCATATTGTTGTATTCAGATAAATTATCTATCTCTTTTACAAAATCACTTGGAATATACAGCCGTAAATCTAATCCATCATTACCATATACCTCTTTTACATCAATGGAATTATTTTTCTTATTAAAAATGTAAGCATTATATCTTTGTGATAAAATTTCATTTCCACTTTCAATGCACACTGCATTTCCCCACTTTTCACCATCAAAAATAGAATAAAAAATTCCACCTTGCTCTAACCAGCAGGAATATAATATGTTCTTTTCAACAAATAATATGGGTTCCAGCAATTTATTACTACTATCATAAACTCTGAAGCCTTGAATGACTCCATTTATGTCCATACTAACATGATCTAGGATATATACATTATCTTCCACAGATCTATTAAGTATATTTATTTCGGTTTCATCACTTAAAATTTGAAAGGTGATATTTTCTCCTTGTATACCATAAAGTCTTTTTAAAGGTGTCCATTGATTTTTCTGAAGATTGCAATAGTATACAGATGCCTCATTTCCCTCATCAGTAATAAATACCATGTCTAAGTTATCTGTTCCTCTTAAAGTGATCATATAATATTCTTCTAAATCTGGTATCAATATAATATCCTGTAAGGTACTGACACTAGTTTCCTTTCCATTCCATTTACAATGCATAAGCACACCATGATCTCTACCATCGCTAGATATAAGCATATAGAAAACATGCATATCTTTTTCTATAATCTGTACTTTTAAATGTTGTATTTGAAACTTGGCATTCTCACTATGATAAAGAGTTCTACCTAGCCACTGCTTATTTCTCATGGTACAGTATTTTAATTCTCCATTATAATTACTATATACAATATGAACTTTCTCACCTTCTTGAATATAAACAGTAAATTCAAGTACATCCTTATCAATTATATTCTCTTTAGTCCATTTTCCCTGTTCATACATAATATTGTAGAGTAATTCTCCATTGTCATCTATCCAAAATTTCCAGGTATTATTTCTATTATCTAAATATAGCCAAGGATATACACTATTCATGCCCATTCCCCCTTTGTAAATTATATTTTCACTAAAAAACTATTATGCACATCTCAACTAATAAATAAATTTTTAGAACTTTTAATATCACAATTTTGGGCACTTTGAATAGTATGTATTGTGAGCACTAGATAATTTTACATTTATTAGAATTTTTATAAGGAGGAGAATTTATGTCCATTAACTTTAATAAATTTGTTCCACGTCCTGGACTTGTAAATAAACAAGGACGTTTACCTGATCCTTCTGAATTAGTTTGCGTTGAAATCCCTAAAGTATTTGATCAATGTTTAATTAAAAGATGTCTTGTATATTGTGAAGGACCCGATACAAAGAAAACAGATTGTGAATTAAGAAGCGATCCACTTACTGATCCTAAGAGGTATATTGGAAGTAGAGATTTCAATATAAAGCTTTTATCAGTAGATAAGTTCCCAATCAAAGGAAAAGAAGGTTTTAAAAAAATTGTTATTTCCTATGTTATTTCTTTCTATGCAGATTACATTGATTGCAAAGGTGTAAACAGAACTGAATTCTATGAAATTAATAGAACAGATGTTATTGGAAAATTCTATTGTCCTGATTCCATAGCTGAAGTTTCTGCTAGTTTTGTATCTTCTATTCATGCTAAAGATTTGGATTCAAATATTATAAAACTTGAAATGGTTGCAGATGCTTTAGATGGTCAACTAACTGAAGACTGTGATGGAAAGCCTGTATTAGATATTACATTAGGTTACTACATTGTTGTAAAATGTGAACTCATTGTACAACTTTTAATACCAGCTTACGACTACTGCCCAGTTCCAGAAGAACCATGTGAAGAAGAACCAGAAGAAAAACCATGTGAGATATTTGACAGAGCTCCAGTTCCTAAATTCTATCCAGATCAAAACTTGAGACCACTATTCAAAGATAGAGATGAGGATGAGGATGATGAAGATGAGGATGACAGTGAAGATTAAAAATCTCACTGTTCTTCATAACTTTCATAATAATTAAAGTTTCTACTAGAATAAATGAATGATATAACTTTACTAAAATAGTACTCATAAAGGTGTTGATAACAACGATTCCATATATTGATATATTTCTAAGCTGGACTAAGTTTTATCATCACTATTTCAAAAAAAATTCATATATTATAGTAGAAACTAATGACAAAATTATAAAAATTAATTGTTAATAAACTACTTTTTACTTTAATTTATATAATCCAAAGGAGGATTTTATTTATGAATTCATGGTCAAGAAAAGATGATTATTATGATGACGATTGCGAACCTTGCAAAAATAGAAAAAAAGATGATTACGATGATCACAAGAAAGAGAAAGAACACAAACACACTTCAGCTGTTTTAAAATGTAATGCTGGTTCTTTTGGACCTAGCCATCTTATATGGCAGACTGATGACTCTAGTACTATGTTTGTAAATCAACCTATTGCTAGCGTTACAATTGACACCAATTGTTTATGCAATCCAACACTTAAAGTAGATTTTAATGGGAGTTTAGATATTAATACTGATGATTATAGCTATTCTTACACCTTCAACTTTACCTTATATAGAACTTGCAAAGGTAAAGCTCGTGAAGCTCTAAAGTCCTTTATCGTTCCATTTGCTCCAGCAAGCTATAGAGATAGTATTGGACTAAATTTCGTATACGCACAATGTGATAACCAATGTGAAGATTGCTGCACCTATACACTTGAATTAACTAGTGTTTCCCCTGAGTCAGATGATTTAGAGATAGATTATTCGGTTAATGGTACAATTTGTGCACTAGCTATAGATTCAAAGTGTTGCTAGAATAGTAAGTATGATGAGACCTCCTCAGTGGGGTCTTATTCATAAGTAAATTTACCCTTCGCTGATTTTTATAATTTCACCTTATTTTAGTACTGGAGGTGCCAAATTTGGAAAAAGAAACGGAAAATAAAATTTTAGAGTCAGAATCTAACTCTGACGAAAAATTTGATTCTAAAGAAGAAAAGCTTAGCTTAAAAGAGAAAAAAAAGAAAATAAAAAAAGAAAACACGAAGAAAAATTTAAAAAAAGAAACTAAAACAGACCCATATAAACAATCTCTTGAAGATGAAAAGAAGAAGTTAAAAGAAGCAAAAGCTCTTTTTAAAGCAAATACAAAATTTTCAAAAGACAAACTCAAGAATAAACAATAATGCAATAATAACTGTAGATATGACAAATCAATTCAGTTAATAAAAATCAATTCACTTTCTAATATAATGATGAAAGAATTTAATAAATAATATTTTATTAATAAACTGCAGCATAATAAATTATTTAAACTCGAGGATGCAATCCTCGAGTTTTACAATATTAAGGTATAAATTATTATTAGCAAGCCGAAATTGTCCACTTCGTTTTCAATTTCGGCTATGGTGTCAGTCCCCATAGCCCTCAACCTAAGATAAATCAAAGCTTTGTATATTTAAAAAGATTAAACTGGAAATATATACTTACCCTATATTTCCAGTTTTTCTTATGTATTGTTTAAAACATCTATTTTAAATAATACTAAATAACTTTCTACATCCTATTGTAATTCAAAGAAGAATTTATTAAGTCATAGCATACGGAAAGTCTATCAAATTATTGCTCCTGTTAAAAAAAAGGTTGTCCTAAAATAGAAAATAATTTCTACATTAAGATAACCAATTTTATCTATTTTTTAGCAACAACCTTGGGAAGGTTGTACACAGATCATACCTGATATTGAAAAATTTAAAGTGGTAGCAATATTAGCTGAAACAGTTGTTAACTCTAAATAGTAGGTGCAGCAGCTATCACAAGAAGATAAGCAAGATGAAGCCTGAAAGTTTAAACTTTGAGTTTGTGGAACATTTGCAGTGACTAAACTGCTTGTAGAAGTAAAAGTACTTATAGGCTGACGAAATCCATTTCCGCTGCAAATCTTAAATAGAGTAAAAACTAATGTGGCATTAGCTGGTACTACAGTGGACTGTATTATTAAAGTTCCATTAAAATTTATTGCATGAGATGAAAAGTGTGAATCACAGATGTTAGTAGTGATATTAGCTATAGTGAGATTTAACATTTGACTTAAAGTAGGTGCAGCAAGTGTAATAGCTAATGGACCTAGGTTACCATTGTTACATCTTGAGAAATTATTGCAGCAATTTCCATCATAATGATAAGGATGAGAATGACAACTTTGTTGACAATTATCATAACATCTATGATGATATTCTTCACATTTACAGTCATCATGTTGGTGATCAGGACGGTTTTTACCATATCGATCCCAGTGCATAGAATTCATACATATGCCTCCTCATTTAATAAATAATTGGGAACGTACATAGATTTGTGTAAATCTATGTACGTTCCCAATTTATTACTTAATGAAGTACGCTTTAAAGTAATTTTAGACTAAATTCCTAATAATATAATATGTTATATTTTTAAATTTGTTACAAGAACAAAATCAACACCATTATATTCTGTAGCCAATGCTATGCCACCAATCAGTACAGCTTTATTAATTCCCTGAAAAATCCAGGGGCTAAATCATTTGTTATTTTATTAAAATTTTACTCTGGTTTATAACAATTATCAGATTCGCACCTAAACTCAGGACACTTTGAAAGTCTAAGTGTAGCTGTGAATTTTACTAAAGTTTCATTTTTACAGATATCTAGTTTGCATTTATCATATTCTTTTTTAGATTCACATTTAACTATCTCATATTTAAGTCCTTTAACTATTTTTATTCCATCAGATAATATTTAGACAAAAAAAGAATGTGACACAGCACATTCTTTTTTACTTTTTATTAATATGTTTTACAACTTCTTTTTTACTTTTTGCTAAATCAATCTGACCTTCTAAATATTTATTTTCTAAATCTATCATCTTATACTTTGCAGTTTGAAGATTAAATTTAAGCTGCTTATTATCAGCTTTTAAACGATTAACATCATCTATGTACTTTTTATTATTTTCTTTTTTTAACTTCAGTTCTGCACTTAATTCTTCTATTTGCTTGTCCTTTTTATTTGAGTCATCATTGGATTTAAGTTCTTCTAATTTTACTAGAAGTTGTTCTTTTTCTGCATTTATTCTAGTAAGTTCGTCCTTAAGTTCTTCTATCTTAACATTATCATCTTTTTTATTATTTTTTAATTTCTCGATTTCATCAGAAAGTTTTTCATTATAATGTCCGGCTTTAAATAAATCATCAGCTAAATTCATGGCCGTTAAAATAGATGCTTCCGCTGTACTTAATTTCGAATTATTTTCCATAATGTTTTTAATTTTCTTATCCACATAAGTAGCAACTGTGTGTAAATATTCTTCTCTTTCGTCGCCTTTTAATTTGTATTCCTTATTATTAACTCTTACAGTGACGGAACTCATGTTAACACCCTCTTAGATTCATCTAGTTTTAATTTTAACACATTATTGTTAAGTATACAATTCCATTTCCCAAATAAGAGGGTATTGTTAACTGAGAATTAAAAGATTTTTAACTCTCAGTTAAGTATTTTAACATAAATTATTTATTGTATACTATCTAAGCTGAGCTCCAAGCATATGTTCAAGGGTACTAAGTATCTTTCCATGTGCTTTATCCACTTCTTTATCTGTAAGTGTTTTATTTTCTGACCTATAAGTTATAGAATAGGCAACGCTTTTCTTTCCCTCTGCTATTTGCTTTCCTTTATATATATCAAATAACTTAAAGCTTTCAACTATATTTCCACCTTTTTTACTTATTATATTCTCTATTTCTTGTACTAATATATTTTCATCTAGTATTAGAGCCATATCTCTTGTTACTGCTGGGAATTTAGGTAATGCTTTATACTTTCTATCTATAACTGCATTTTCCATTATTAAATCAAAATCAATTTCAGCTATATAGCACTCTACATCTATTCCATAGTTATCTGCTACATCTGGATGAATTTCTCCTAAAGTTCCTATAACTTTATTCTTCATAGTGACTTTAGCTGTTTTACCAGGATGAAAAGAAGGATTTTTACTTTCTCTTTCATAACTTACATTACTGATTCCAAGAGTTTCAAGTATATTTTCTACTACACCCTTTAAGTCTAAATAATCTGCATTTCCATAGATTCCTACTGTTATAATATTCTTCTCTGCTGGTATTTTATCTGCTTCTCCATCCGGTATATATACTTTACCAATTTCAAAAAGTCTTACTATTTCATTATTTCTTGAATAATTTCTAGCTAAGGCTTCCATCATAGAAGGCACAGTAGTAGTTCTCATTATACTGAAATCCTCTCCTAATGGATTTCTTATTGCCACAGCTTTTCTTAAAGAACTTTCTTCAGGTAAAAGTATTTTATCAAATATTTTTGGACTTACAAATGAATAAGTTATAGCTTCGTTTAAACCACAGGAAAGCAATGTATCTACTGCTATATCTCTAATAACTTGATTTCTATATCTTCCTGTTCTCACACTAGAAACTTTAAGATTAGTAGATGGTACATTGTTGTATCCATAAATTCTTACTATTTCTTCTGCTACATCTTCTCTTATATTTATATCAGTTCTAAAAGTAGGAACATTAACTATAAGTTTATCAGCTGAAATTTCAGTAGATAGCTCTAATCTATCCAGACAATTTTTCATGGCTTCTTTTGAAAGTTCTAATCCAAGGAAACTATTTATCCATTTAGAATCAACTTCTACTGAATGCTCTTTTACAGGCTTTGTATATATATCAATAGTTCCTTCCATTATTTCACCAGCACCTAGCTGCTGTATTAAATTACAAGCCCTATTCATCGCTACTTCCACAATATTTGGATCTAAATCTTTTTCAAATTTTCCAGAAGCCTCTGTTCTTATATTTAATTTTTGAGAAGAAACCCTTATATTAGTTCCATCAAAATTTGCACATTCAAATATTACTTCAGAAGTATCTTCTTTTACCTCTGAATTAAGTCCTCCCATAATTCCAGCTAAGGCAATGGTTTTTTCTCCATCTCTTATTGTTAGAATATCATCACTTAGTTTTCTTTCAACTTCATCTAAAGTAATGAAAGTTTCCCCGTCTTTTGCTTTTTCAATTACTATACTATTTGAACTTATCATTCTTCTGTCGTAGGCATGCATAGGCTGACCTAATTCAAGCATTACAAAATTCGTTATGTCAACTATATTATTTATAGGCCTTACTCCTGCTTGCAGCAGTCTTTCTTCCATCCATGCAGGTGATTTTTCAATTTTAATATTTTTTATTCCTCTTGCCATATATCTTTTGCAAAGCTCATCTTTTACTTCTACCTTTATTTCCTCTTTTAAATTGTCTTTACATTTACAGTCATAACCTAAGTCAGGCATTTTATACTTTGTATCCAGTGTAGCCGCAGTTTCTCTTGCTATTCCTATTACACTAAGGCAATCTGGTCTATTAGAAGTTATTTCAAAATCGATTACTGCCTTAGCTAAATTTAGTACTTCTTTAATATCTTTTCCAAGGTTAGTATCTTCAGGTAAAATCATAAGTCCATGTGCAGTACCCTCTTCTGCTAAACCTATTTCTTCCTCAGAACACATCATACCATTAGAGGGAATTCCTCTAAGCTTACCCTTTTTAATCTTTACCCCACCAGGAAGACTTGATCCGTGAAGTGCCACTGGAACAATATCATTCTCTTTCATATTGTCTGCACCGGTTACTATTTGTATAGGCTCTTCTTCTCCAACCTCTATCTGACATACAACTAATTTTTCTGCATCTGGATGTGGCTCAATTTTTAATATCTTTCCTGTAACAACCTTTTGTATCTCATCGCCGCTAGTTACTATCTCTTCCACTTTAGAACCAGATAGTGTAAGAGCATCTCCTAATTTTTTTGCATCTATATCTATATCAACATAATCCTTTAACCATTCTACTGGTACTTTCATATATGTTACCTCCATTTATTAAGTTGAGAGTTGAAGACTATTAATTATTAATTTTATTTTCCTAAAATTGATCTAAAAATCTCATATCACTTTCATATAATTGTCTTATATCATCTATACCAAGTGTCTGCATAACAATTCTATCAAGACCAACACCAAAGGCAAAGCCACTGTATACTTCTGGATCAATGCCACAATTTCTAAGTACCTGTGGATGAACCATACCACAACCATACATCTCTATAAATCCTTCGCCCTTACACACCTTGCAACCTTCTCCGCCACAGGCAAAGCAGGAAATATCAAGTTCTGCTGATGGCTCTGTGAATGGGAAATGATGTGGTCTGAACTTTGTCTTTACATTCTCACCAAACATCTTCTTTATATACATTTCCAAAGTACCCTTCATATCGGCAAAGGTTATTCCCTTATCAACTACCAAACCCTCTACCTGATAGAATATAGGAGAGTGAGTAGCATCTGCTGCATCTGACCTATAAACTTTTCCTGGGGAAATCATTTTTATAGGTGGCTTTTGATTAAGCATAGTTCTTATCTGAACTGGAGAAGTTTGTGTTCTTAAAACCATATTATCATTTATATAGAAAGTATCCTGTTCTCCCCTTGCTGGATGATTCTTAGGTATATTCAGCATTTCAAAATTATATTTATCGTATTCAACCTCTGGTCCTTCTTCCACAGTAAATCCCATAGATCGAAAAATCTCTTCTGTTTTTCTTAAGGTTATATCCAGTGGATTTCTATGTCCTATAACCTGTTTCTTACCTGGAAGAGAAATATCAATTACTTCACTGCTTAACTTTTCTTCCTTTTCCTTTTGTTTTATAGATTCCATTGCCTCACTTATTATGCCCTCTATTTTTTCTCTCACTTCATTGGCAACTTTACCTATTACAGGCCTTTCTTCCTTTGAAAGAGATCCCATGCCCCTTAATATTTGAGTAAGTTCCCCCTTTTTACCAAGATACTTTACTCTTAATTTTTCAATATCTTCTTTATTTACTGATTCTTTTAATTCAGCAATTGCAATATTTTTAATTTCCTCTAATTTTTCTTTCATATTTTATTCTCCTCTAATTTTTAGTTGAAAGTGGATAGTTTGCAATATATCATCAAAAAACAAAAAAACTTCCATCCCAAAGGGACGAAGTATCCGCGGTACCACCCTAATTGACAAAAGTCCTCTTAAAAATATAACGGTTTAACCGCTGCAAGCTACTTTATTCACAAGCAGAGCTCCAGAGTGAACTTCAGCATATTCTACCTAAAAAGATTCTCAATCTACGATCTTTTTTCCCTGTAAGGTAAAGCTTATACCTACTCTCTCCTTCAAAGCTTACACATCTTATATAAAATAGACCATTATACTGACTAGTTATTTTTTAGATGCCTTAATTATAAAACTCTATCTAACATTATAACTATAGTAGAATGATTTTTCAACTATTTTTCTGTCTAACAGCTTCGAACATCATTATTCCCGCTGCTATTCCCACATTTAAGGATTCTGCACTACCAGGCATAGGTATCTTCACTCTTTCATCGGAAATATTATAGATTTCCTCACTAATTCCACTGCCTTCATTACCTACTGCAATGATTGTCTTTCCACTAAGACTCGCATCATAAAAATTATTATCTGTATCCAAAGAACTTACAATTAATTTAAAGCCCTGCTGTTTTAATTTAGCTATGTAACTTAAATCTTCATCAATTATTACAGGTATCTTAAATATAGATCCCATGGTAGATCTTAATGTCTTATCATTATATATATCTACAGTACCTTTAGTAACTATAATACCTTTTGCTCCTGCCGCATTGGCAGTTCTTATAATAGTTCCCATATTGCCTGGATCCTGAACCTTATCTGCCAATATGTAAAATCCTTCATTATAATCAATTGTAATTTGTTCATTACTGACAACAGCCACAATTCCTTGAGGATTGTCAGTGCTGCATATAATCTTTAATATAGCTTCTGAAACTTTAATAAGCTTAGTACCATCTTTTATCTTTTCATTTAACCCAAGCTTTTCAAACTTTTCTTCTATTGTCTCACTAATTATAACATAACATACATTAAACTTTGAATCCAAGGCCTCTGAAACAAATCTAAAGCCTTCAACTATAAATTTATTATAAAGATTTCTATATTTCTTTTCCTGTAATTTCTTTATTTCTTTAATTGTTGAATTATCTTTACTCTTTATAACTTCTAACAATTTTATCAATCCTTACTTATAAAAAAGCAGCCCATTTAGGCCGCTCTTTTATGTATTGATATTAATTAAGCTAATTGTTTCTTAGCTACTTCTACTAATTCTGTGAAAGCTTTAGGATCATTTATAGCTATTTCTGAAAGCATTTTTCTATTCATATCGATACCAGCTAATTTGATTCCATTGATAAATCTTGAATATGAAAGACCATTAATTCTTGTACCAGCATTTATTCTAGCTATCCAAAGTTTTCTGAAATCTCTCTTTTTTAATCTTCTTCCAACGTATGCGTTTCTTAATGCTCTAATAACGCTCTCATTAGCAGTTTTAAATAACTTGCTCTTTCCACCATAGTAGCCTTTTGCAAGTTTTAATATTTTTTTATGATATTTACGAGCATTTACAGCTCTCTTTATTCTTGCCATTTAAAAAACCTCCTCCAAACCAAACCTATTATAGGTATGGTAATAACTTCTTCATTGTCTTTTCTTGTGTTACAGAAACATATCCAGTTTTTCTTAAATTTCTCTTTGTCTTTGCACTTTTCTTAGTCAATATGTGACTTTTAAAAGCCTTTGCTCTTTTAAGCTTTCCAGTACCTGTAAGCTTAAATCTTTTAGCTGCTGCTCTATTAGTTTTCATTTTTGGCATAATAAATTTCCTCCCCTCGATTATGCTCTTTTAGGAGCTAAAACTATGATCATATTTCTTCATTCAAATTTTGCTCTTTTTTCAACAATACAAACATATTTCATCTTTTCAAATAAAATTGTCTAATATCTTATTGCCTTTGAAGACATAATCTGCTTTCATATAAACCTGTCTATAATTTTCACATTTCGTTTCTCAAATAAAAACTTATTAATTATTTAAGCAAAACAAAAGGACGACAAATGCCGCCCTTAATAATAACCAAAAGTTAAAATAAAACCTAACTAGCAATGCTGTAAGGTGAGAAACGGCATGTTTCTTCTTGACAAAGCATATTATACTATCTATTTAGTATATTGTCAATATATTTAGGCATATTAAAATAAATAGTAAGTCAAAGATGCGACGAATATTTTGAATAATACAAGGAAACAGGTTCTGATGATAGTGGGCTATCTGAGGGTTCTGTTGACGCAGTAGGATTCAAAATAGGCTAGCATACTGACTTAGTTATTTATTTGAATATGCCTTATATACTATTTATTTTTTGATCTACTTCTGCTTTTAATTTTAGTAAAAAATCTTCTATATTTAAGCTTCCTAAATCTCCGTCTTTCCTGCTTCTTACAGAAACATTCCCTTCTTTTACTTCATTATCTCCTATTATAAGCATATAAGGAATTTTCTGAAGCTGTGCTTCTCTAATTTTATAGCCTATTTTTTCATTTCTTGTATCACTTTCCACTCTAAATCCTGCATCTTTTAATGCACCAACTACTTCATTCAAGTACTCAAGTTGATTTCCTGTTATATTCATAACTCTGACTTGAACTGGTGCAAGCCAAGTAGGGAATGCTCCAGCATAATGTTCTATAAGTATTCCTATGAATCTTTCTATACTTCCAAATACAACTCTATGAACCATTACTGGTCTATGCTTTTCACCATCAGCAGCTACATAAGTAAGGTCAAATCTTTCAGGTAATTGGAAATCCAATTGAATTGTACCGCACTGCCATGTCCTTCCAATACAATCTTTAAGATGAAAATCTATTTTAGGACCATAGAAAGCCCCATCCCCTTCATTTACTTTATACTTAAGACCTGCTGATTTTAGTGCCTCTATTAATCCTTTAGTGGCAATTTCCCAATCTTCATCGCTTCCCATAGAATTCTCTGGTCTTGTAGAAAGCTCTACAAAGTATTCAAATCCAAAGACTTTATAAAATGAATCAATAAGCTTAATTACTCCAAGAATTTCTTCTGTAATTTGATCTTTTGTCATAAAAATATGAGCATCATCCTGAGTAAAACATCTTACTCTCATAAGTCCTTGTAGTGCTCCTGATTTTTCATGTCTATGAACAAGACCTAGTTCTCCAAGCCTTATTGGCAGTTCTCTATAGGAATGTATAGCATTCTTATACACTAGTATTGATCCAGGACAGTTCATTGGTTTAATAGCATAATCATTATCATCTATTTTTGTAAAATACATATTTTCTTTATAATGATCCCAATGACCTGATTGGTGCCACAATTCTTCATTTAATATAATAGGAGTTCTTATTTCATCATAATCTGCTTTTGTATGAACTTCTCTCCAATAGTTTTCTAGTATATTTCTAATAACCATACCCTTTGGATGGAAGAAAGGAAAACCTGGACCTTCTTCATGCATGCTGAATAAATCAAGCTCTTTTCCTATTTTTCTATGATCTCTTTTCTTAGCTTCTTCAAGCATATTTAAATATTCATCAAGAGCTGCTTTCTTTATAAAAGCTGTACCATATATTCTCTGAAGCATTTTATTTTTTTCATTACCTCTCCAGTATGCACCTGCTACAGAAAGAAGCTTGAATGCTTTAACCTTTCCAGTAGATGGTACATGTGGACCTGCACAAAGATCTGTAAAGTCCCCTTGTTTATAGAAAGAAATTATCTCTCCTTCAGGTAAATCTTCAATAAGCTCTACTTTGTAATCCTCATCCTTTTGTTTCATAAAATCAATGGCTTCTAATCTTGGTAATTCAAATCTTTCCAGCGGTAGATTTTCCTTTACAATTTTGCCCATTTCTTTTTCTATAGTAGTTAGCATTTCTTCTGTTATTGGAAAATCAGCATCAAAATCATAGTAGAATCCATTATCTATAGCTGGACCAATAGCCAATTTTACTGCTGGATAAAGTCTTTTTACTGCTTGAGCTAATATATGTGAAGCTGTATGCCTTAATATCCATTTACCATCTTCATCTTCAAAGGTTAATATTTCAAGAGTACAATCTTCATTTATCTCAGCCATTAACTCTGCTCTTTTTCCATTTACCTTAGCACCCAAACTTTTTTTATAAAGTCCAAGACTAATATTTTTTGCAATTTCTTCAATCTTTGTTCCCTTTTCAACCTCTAAAGATTTTCCATCTTTTAGTGTTACTTTAACCATAACTTTTTCCTCCTAAATAAAAAATAAAAACTCATCTCAGATAATGAGACGAGTTATTTCGCGGTTCCACTCAAATTAATACTGTACAAAAACAGTATTCACTTAATATCTTAACGCCGACAAGCGAAATAAACCTACTTTATTTCAGTTTTTAACTCAAAGGTGGTTTTCAATAAATCTTATTCAAAAAGTCTCTCAGCAAATGACTTTTCTCTCTTAGAACAGTATATATTTACTCTTCCTTTTCATTGTATTTATTCTATATAAACTTTTATAAATTTATTCTATTCCACAAAAAGCTATATGTCAATACTTACAAAGATTTAAATCAAACTTTTATAAGATCTTTATTTATTTTTTCTAGCTTTTCTTCTAAATCCCCTATTTCATCATCATGATCATAAAACTTAACTTTATCCCCAAATACATTCACTATAGTATCTATTAATTCTCTTGTTCCAAAATCAACTACATTGTGAATGACTATTTTCTGTGGTGATAAGGTTATAAGACCGCTTATAATAATATCTTCTTCATTTACAGTATCTTTGTATTTTGTATTTTTAAGTTCCTTTACCATTTCATCGCTTATATCTTTACCCATATTATCTTTAATAATATATTTTCCATCACTTTTAGCAAATATATTAACCTCTTCAATTTTACTTTCTTGTATATCTACAAAATATTTTAATAAATCAATAAACTCATCGTATTCTTTATCTACCATATACTTTTCTACTACCTTATCTACTATAGCTTGAAAATCCTCCTCCATTTCCTTAATTCTAAACCTAGTAAAACCTTCTACATTTATTATAGGATTTTCTATAACGCATTGAAGTATCTTTCTCGTAGCAGAATTTTTTCTATTTATATAGAAAACTTCATTCTCTCCTTCAATTTTACCCTCGCATATAAATGAATTTATACATATTTTCTTTAAATCCGTTATTTCTTCTGCCTTAAGAAAAAAATATCTTTCCTGCAGAAATGCTACTAATTTTTTATCATAAAATTCTTTAGCCATAATTTTGTATATTACCATACTTAAATACAAATTAAAATTATGTTCGTTTTTAGAATTAAATTTATCATCACCACAGAATACTTTTACGAAGTGAGTTTTATTTTCTATACTTTCTGAAATCCCTAACTTAACTCCTTTTATCTCTAAATTGTGTTTTATATATTCTAAACCATTTATTATCTCTTCATTTTCTCCGTTGTAAACAATACTCTTTAAAAGCAAATCTCCCACTCCTTTCCTTAAACTAGTATGTGTTTAATCTAACTGTATATGCATCTTATTTTAAGTAAAATTTAAAAAAATATGCTAAAATAAAATAAAAAATATATTAAATTTAGAGGTATATTAAAATTGAAAAAAGTATTGATAGATTATAGAACTAGTGAAATTGAAAAAGAGAATCTATATAAAAATGGATTTGAACCCTTGATTGTGCCACCTAGCAAGTCTTTATATGCTGCTGTATGTGGACATCCAGATATGCTTTTACACATTATAGATAAAAAAAATATAATGGTACATAAAAATATGGATATTTCCTTTATAAATACATTACGAGAGCTAAATTATAATGTTTGTTTAAGTTCTAGTAGTTTAGCAGATTTTTATCCTGAAGATATAGGCCTTAATGCCTTGAATATGAATCATATTTTTCTACACAATTTAAAGTATACAGATAAAAATCTACTAAATAGAATGAAACATAAAGAATTAATTAATGTGAAACAAGGTTATAGTAAATGTTCTACTGCTATAGTAAATAATTCTGCTGCTATGACAAGTGATGTAAAAATATATGAAGCATTAGCTTCTAAAAATATAGAAGTACTTCTAATTCCACCTGGTCATATAGAACTTTCAGGATTGAATTATGGATTTATAGGTGGTACTTGTGGTCTTCTTGAAGAGGGAGCAATAGCTTTTTTCGGTAATTTAAATAATTATTTATACGGAGATCTTGTTTTAAAATTTTTAATAAAACAGGATGTTAAACCTATATATTTGAAGGAAGACGGTCTTCTAGATAGAGGAACTCTATTTTGCATATAAATAAGGCATCTTCAAATAAATAACTAGTCAGTATGCTAGTGTATTTTGAAGCCTACTACGGCAACAGAACCTTCTGATAGCACCACTATCATCAGAACCTGTTTCCTTGTATAATTCAATATATACGTCGCATCTTTCACTTGTTATTTATTTTCACATGCCTAAAGTGATGATTAGAGAGTTTATATCTCTAATCATCACTTTAATCCTGTAGCCTTACCTATATTTCCATTAAGTTTACCCCACACATAATTATGTATTTCTACACTATCAGAATAATTTTTACTTTTCCATTCCATAAGCCACTTAATTAAAGTATCCTTATCACTATAGTCTGAATAAGATAATTCAGCTATTAATTCATTACATACCTCTGGTGTAATTTCAAGTTGGCCCCAAACTTTATTATCTTCTGCTACAATTTTAGTATTTGCCATCTTGTGTATTTCTGTATATATCTCTGTTTCATTTCTGACTTTCACTGCAGCTTTTGCTTTATTATTTGGTGTAACTACTCCTTCTTTATCTATATTTATATTTTTACTAAAGTTCTTTTCTGACATTTTTGCTGCGGTATGAGTACTGTAAAAATAATAGCCTGTGCCTAATCCAACTGCAACAATCAATATAACAAACCAAAACCACCATCTTTTATAAAATCTCTTCTCATGTTTTATTTCCATAATATTCCTCCAATTAATTATATACATTATATTGTAACAAATCATTAATAATTTTACAATATAATGTATATAGTATTGATTTTAGGCATATTCAAACGCATCTTTGACTTACTATTTATTTTCATATGCCTTATACTATTGCTTGAGATAAAATGTGAAAAGAATTAATGACCTTTTACGGTTTTGAATTTTTCACAAATAAAAAAAGAGTAGTCTATTTTATAATAATAGACTACTCTTTTTTTATTGGAGGCGCCACCCAGATTTGAACTGGGGGTAAAGGTTTTGCAGACCTCTGCCTTACCACTTGGCTATAGCGCCATATGGAGCGGAAGACGAGATTCGAACTCGCGACGTTCACCTTGGCAAGGTGACGCTCTACCACTGAGCCACTCCCGCACCTTTGGTGGCCAATCCAGGAATCGAACCAGGGACACGAGGATTTTCAGTCCTCTGCTCTACCAACTGAGCTAACTGGCCACAACATATGTATTTCTTAAAGTAATATTGGCGACCTGGAAGGGGATCGAACCCTCGACCTCTGGCGTGACAGGCCAGCACTCTAACCAGCTGAGCTACCAGGCCAATATTGGTGGGCACTACAGGGCTCGAACCTGTGACCCTCTGCTTGTAAGGCAGATGCTCTCCCAGCTGAGCTAAGCGCCCTTAACCCTTAAGACATGTATTATGATACTATATAAAATTATAATTGTCAACAGGTTTTTTCATAAATATTGCCTAGTAGCGATTTTTATTTATACTAGGCAATATAAACACTTCTATATAGAGACATATATCAAAATCAATGGCTAGTACAAGTTTATACTACAACTAAATTTAAATAAATTATCCAGCCACTATTCATGGGATAATTCCTTAATAATATTTCCAATATCCTCATGGGTAAAATTATAAGCCTTATTACAAAAATTACATCTCAATTCTTCTGTTTTATTATCATTGTATATTTCTTGTAAATCCTTTTTACCAATACTTATAAGAGCTCTTTCAACTCTCTCTCTGGTACAATCACACTTATACTCTGGCTTAATTTCTCCTCCTATTTTTAAATCCATATCTTCAAATATATAGTTAAGAATTTCTTCTATACTCATGCCATCACTTATAAGTTTTGTTATAGGTGGTATTTCTTCTAATCTATAAGTTATTAAATCCGCCGTAAGTTCATTATGACCTGGCATCATTTGAATTATAAACCCACCTGCTGCTTTAATACTTAAATCTGTATTTACTAGCACACCAAGTCCAACTGCTGAGGGAACTTGTTCAGATACAGTATAATAATAAGCTAAATCGTCTCCAATCTCCCCTGTATATATTGGCACTTGCCCTACATAGGGTTCTTTTAATCCGAGGTCTCTTATAATAGTGAGAGTGCCCTCTTTACCAATTATGCCTGATACATCAAGTTTACCTTTACTGTTTGCTGGTAAATCCGCATTTGGATTTCCTATATATCCTTTTACACTGGCATCGCTATGAGCAGTAACTACTACTCCTTTAGCTATACCACCACCATCTATCTTCAATGTAAGCGAATCCTTTTCACTTTTCATCATAGAGCCCATAAGAACTCCAGCTGTAAGCATTCTTCCTAATGCCGCTGCAGCAGTGGGTGCACATTCATGAAATTTCACACCTTCATTTACTAACTCCGTTGTAGTTGCTGCTATTATTCTAACTTCACCATCTTTTGCAGTTGCAATAAGTAATTTATCTTCCATTTCATATCCTCCAACGTCAATAATTATTTCACTACATAAACTATTCTCTCAGACTTATCATTTATAGTCTCATCTTTGTAATTATTTAATTTATTTAGTATTGTAAAACCACATTCAATAAGAAGGACTTCTATTTTAGATTCTCTATGAGCCCTTTCACTATGTTCCTCATCAAATCTTTTATAGTTTTCACCATTCTTTACAAAAAAGGTTAGATACATGTCCACAATTTCTTTATCAAATTGATTTTCCCATATATATACTACTTCCCCATCATCATAAGTAAATATATTATTACCTATAACTTCACTAAGCTTATAATAAGAATTTATATCAAAAATAAAAATTCCATTTTCTCTTAAATGTTTTTTTACAGACATGAAATATTCTTTTAAGCTATCATCATCTAATATATAGTTAGTTGAATCTAAGCAACAGGTTATTAGATTAAATGTTCGGTTTAACTGAAGCTCACAAATATTCTGTTTCACAAGTTTTGCTTTTATATTTAAATTTCTAAGCTTTTTATCTGCTTCCCAAAGCATGTCTTCAGATAAATCTACTCCCCAAACATGTTTAAACTCTTTGCCTATTACTTCTGTTAAATTTCCAGTACCACAGGCTAAATCCAGATAGTCTTCAGATTTAATACTATAATCCTTACATATTTTTAAAATAACATCTCCCCATTTTTTATAATCAACATCTCCATTGATAAGTTCATCATAAACATGAGCAAAATCTTTATAACAATTCATTTGTAACTCCTTTTATTTATATTAGGCATCTTCAAATAAATAACTAGTCAGTATACTAGTCTATTTTGAATTATACTACGTTAACAGAACCTTCTGATAGCACCACTATCATCAGAACCTGTTTCCTTGTATAATTTAAAATATACGTCGCATCTTTCACTTGTTATTTATTTTCACATGCCTTATGTAAAGAGATTTACAAATTAAATATTATATATCTTTCATATATAAGTCAACAAGCAAAGTAAAATCACTCTTTGCCTGTTTGACTTTTTTCACTATAATTCTGCATATCAGCATTATTTTGTATATCTACATTTTTAGGAATATGTAGTTCCTTTTTTCTCTTAGTCATTATCCCCCCTATTCTTCCTGTTTCTTCAGCTGTTAATCCACTCCAACCAATTTCATCAATTTTTTCACTGAGTCCTAGTTCCTCTGCTATTTCATATTTTATATTTTCTCTTAATTTTTCCATGTCAGTTAATTCTCTATTTGATTTAAGTTTTGCTTTTATAACTTTTTTTAACGGTGTTTTCCCCATACTAATCGCTCCCATAAAATAATTAATAATTATTATTTAGTGTTAGCATAACGAGGAAAATATATACCTTTTACATTTTATATACTATATTTTACTTGGATTATTTTCTTTTTCAATATATAATTTTATTTGTGCTTCATATTAAAATATAAAAAACTATACAAACTTATAATTATAGTTATATAATAAAATATAGAGTAATATAAAAACTTTTGTTGGTATAATATACTGATTTTCGCTAGAAGTGAACCATTGCAAATTCAAACTGTTCAACTATACAGGCTGTAGTTCCTATTGAAGCAAGTTC
>NZ_BAEV01000025.1 GCF_000246895.1 Clostridium arbusti SL206
ACACGTAGTATAAGACCAGATATTCAATATATATTGAGTAGTGACATCAGTATAGATAAGAAAGATTCTCATATTAATATGATATCTGCTTATGAAGATTTGAATATAAAAGATATATATATTAAAGCTTTTGGTTCTACTGATATAGGCATTTCCTTTTTAGTAAAGATAGATGAAATAACTATATTTCATGCTGGTGATTTAAATTGGTGGTATTGGTTGGATGAAAACGAAGAATTTAATTCAAATATGGAAAAATCTTTTAAAGAAGAAATAAAAAAAATTAAGGGTAATTCTATAGATATAGCTTTTTTTCCCGTAGATTTGCGTCTTAAGGACTATTACTCTTTAGGTGGAGAATACTTTATAAAAGAAATAGGTCCAAAACTATTTATACCAATGCATTTTAGAGAAGATTATAAGGTTACGAAACAATTTAAAGATAAAATAAAAGATAGAAATACAAGAGTTGTTGATATAACTCACAGAGGTGAAGAAATTATATATTAGTAATTTTATCTATATAATATAAAATGTTCTATTATATATTTTTATTTAAATGGGTAATCTATGAGATGTACTGGTTTGCCAGTAAAATATACTTTATATATTAAAGGAGAAGATTACTCATGGCTAATTCATTAGAAGAAACTAGACAATTAAATCAAAAATCTGCTGCTAATAAAGGTGCTGCTAATTCTAATTTGTCAAGCAATGCATCCGATTCTAATCTTGAAGAAACTAAACAATTAAATCAAGACTCTGCCATTAATAAAGGCACTACTAATTCTAATTTATCAAATAGTGCATCATCAGATTCTAGTCTTGAAGAAACTAAACAGTTAAACCAAAAATCTGCTGCTAATAAAGGTATTAGTAGTAAATAAATTAATATTCCCTATACTATGTATTAGTATAGGGAATATTAATTTATTGAACTATGTATTTTTTCACAAATTCAAAAGGTTTATAGGATTGTTTAGCTTTTCTAAGTCCCTCTTTACCTAAGTCCTGTTCTCTATTAATTATATCCACGTCACTAAAACATTGCTGAACAAAGCTTCTATTTATAAATGCATACAATCCTCTAATTTCAGGGTTTGCTTTTTCAATATGAATAATTGCCATCTCATCATTCATCTTTTCTCCCATTGTAAAACCAGCTATTTTATCTTCAACATACACTGCAATACCTTCATATTCCAATTTATTCTCGTTCTTTAGAAGTTCCTCTGTACTCTTAATTTC
Organism: Clostridium arbusti SL206; assembly: GCF_000246895.1. Taxonomy (GTDB): domain Bacteria; phylum Bacillota; class Clostridia; order Clostridiales; family Clostridiaceae; genus Clostridium_I; species Clostridium_I arbusti. The sequence continues at coordinate 1,249 of NZ_BAEV01000025.1, forward strand.
ATATTTTAAATATTCGTCCACATCATCTCTATGACTTAGCCATTCATTTGCAGCATTCATACACTCTTCCACTGCAACTTCTCTTATATCCTTTATATGGTAATCATAATTTTTTACAAATTGATTATAATGATTTTTTTTACCATGAAGTTTTTTCCCTGACAAAGACATAAGACTACTACATGGATAAATATAATCAAAATTATCTTTGTCCTCTATTGCTACTTTATCTACTTCTACATCACAATATTCTCTTAAATCTTCTACAAATTCACTCTCCAAATCCTTAAATAAATAATCCATATTTACAGATTCTTTAATTTCTTTAAGAAGTTCAAAAATTTCTTTTAACTGATTATTTTTATATCCAATGGGTTGCATAAAATGAGATTTACCATTAAAATCTTTCTTTTTTAATATTAGTACATCATCATATATAGCATATTCTATACTACAGGCCTCTCTCCATATAAAAAGAGTTGTAAAAGAATATTCACAACTCTTTAAATTAAAAGGCTTCAAGTATCCATCGAATAATTCCTTATCCTCAAGATTAAGTTTTTTAAATTGTAACACCAAATCACTCCAATTCTATAACTAGCTGAAAATAGCACATATTATCATATTATCATTTGATACCTATTCAAATTATACTATTTTTTAAATTACAATACAAATCATATATACAAATATAAAAAGTGCCTCAAAATAATTACATTATAAAATATGAATTATGTTAAATTTACAATAAATTTTGTAGTTATAGAATCTTTACTTATACTTATACTTAATATAAAACACTATGAAATTTTAATTTTTAGTTGTGATATGTAGATACTGATACAATTATATTTCCCAAGGAATCACAACTAGTATTAACATCATGACGTAAGTTCTGATTGTTTCCAGTTTGAAATGAATCTTTTACAAAGGACATAGTTTGTATACTAGAGTCATATTGATCTTCTGGAAATTTAAAGTTAATCTTAGTTCCCTTTGTAATATTATTCGTATCTACAACAGTATTATCAATAGTATAAGATGAATCTATCTTTTTAACTGTTGATCCATTTTGTTCCGCTGCTGACTGTATATCCTTAAAAGAATTATTATTCTTTATAGAATCATCAATATACCTTATATCTTGTATTTTATAATCTTTTATAAGCTCCGCTGCTGCTCCTATAGAGTCATTATCTGTGGTAGTTAGAATAATTCCATATAAATCTTTAATGGAATGGCCTTTTAGCGAAGTTTTTATATCTTCTGTATTTTCTGCTTTACCAGCATCAATAAGAATATTTTTCTTATTAAATTGCATTAACACACATCCATTGAGACCATTATTAATAAAACTTATATTTAATGAATTATTCTTAATAACACTATTAACAGCTTTTGTATCCACTGATTCAGTATTATTTGCAGTTGATTTATCTTCATTTTCATCCAATTGTTGATTTTTAGAAATTGACACATCATTTTTATTTGATATGCTGCTTTCTGTATTAGTTGGTATTTTCCAAAAACCTATAAATCCTATGATAAAAGCAATAACTACTCCTATAAAATAAAATTTTACTTTACCATTTCTCTTTCCAATTGAACTTATACCCATAGTCATAAAAAACACTACCAATGAAATTCCAAGTACTAATAATAATATTTCCATAAACAAATCACATCCTTTCAATTCGTTCATTAAAAATATTGACAAATTAGCATCTAAATATTCACATATATATAAACTTATATATTTAATTTTTTAGTATTATATCATACCACCATCTGCAGTTATAATCTGTGAAGTTATGTAACTTGCATTATCACTGGCAAGAAATGCTGCTAACTTTCCAATTTCATCACTTCTTCCAAATCTCATCATTGGAATTTCCTCTTCCATATTTTTTATATTTTCTTCACTAAACATACTATTCATCTTAGTATCTATAACTCCAGGTGATATGGCATTCACCCTTATATTTGATGGCGCAAGTTCCTTACCGAGAGCTTTAGTAAATGAGTTGATTGCACCTTTAGATGCAGAATATAACACCTCACAAGAAGCTCCCACATTTCCCCATATAGATGAAATGTTTATTATGCATCCAGTCTTTCTTTCTATCATATACCTCACTGCAGCATTAGTACAATTAAAAACAGACTTGAAATTTGAATTGAAAGTTTCATTATAATCTAATTCGCACTGATCCATAAATAATCCTATTTTTGATATTCCAGCATTATTAACTAGAATATCTATCTTACCAAAATGATTAACTACATCTTCCACCATAGCTTTTGCATCATTAAAATTTCTAATATCTACTTTATAAGCCTTTGCATAGATTCCCTCATTATTTAAAAGTTCTAGAGTTTCTTTTGCTCCATTATCATCTTTTAAATAATTTATAGCTATTGATGCACCTTCCTTAGCCATCTCTATAGCTATATGCCTTCCTATACCTCTAGAAGAACCTGTTACAAGTGCAACTTTTCCACTTAAAATATTACTCAATTGTATACTCCCTTTCACAAATCAACCAAATAATCTATAGCTAAAAGTTTATTTTTTTCTTTCTCATGCCTACATTTAATACCAATGCTAATGCCATGAAGTTTGCTATTATAGAACTTCCTCCTGCACTCATAAGTGGAAGTGTTATTCCAGATATAGGAGCAAGTCCTATTGTCATAGCTACGTTCTGATATATTGAAAATGTTAAACCTGCAAAAGTTCCAATGCAAATTAGTTTTCCCAAAATATCTTTAGAATTTTTAGCTATTTTTATAATTCTATAAAGCACTATGGCATATAGACATAAGAGTGCAATAGAACCAATCAATCCCCATTGTTCTCCTACTGCTGCAAATATAAAATCTGTATGTGCCTCTGGAACATATCCTCCAGATACTTGAGTCCCATGTAAGAATCCTTTACCCAAAAGCCCTCCAGATCCTATACCTATTTTAGAATTGGTGAGTTGATAACCTGTACTCTGCTGTGTAGTTTCAGGATGTAAAAATGAAGTTATTCTTGCCATCTGATAAGCTTTTAAAATATGTGCCTTCCATACTATTATACAGGCAGGTATAACTAAAGCTATTGCTCCAAATATTATTTTTAAATTAAGTCCTGATATAAAAAGTATACCAAAAGCTATACAAAGGCATATTATTGCCATCCCTAAATTAGGTTGTTTAATTATCATTATTGTTGGTATAGCTGTATAAAATAATATTTTCAAAAGATTTTTGGGTTCATTTACATTACCTTCCATATCATTTATTTTCTTTGCAAGAATTAGAGCCAATGCCATTCTAAAAAACTCTGCCGGTTCAATAGAAGGTAAAGGTCCTAATTTAAGCCAAGAATTAGCCCCTTTAACAGCCATATTTTGTATGTCTGTAGCTAATAACAAAGCTATACCAATCCAATATATAACCTCTGAAAAATTACTCATTACATTATAATCAATTAATAATAAAATATAACAAATCATCATTGAAATAATTATAAATATAATTTGTGTTCTCAAATAAGAAATACCAGCAGCACTATATATATTCATAACCCCAAAAAATGAAATAAAAAGTGCTGTAATGATTAAGGGAATATCTAATTGTCTTAATAATCTACTGTCTATAATCCACTTTTTCAACCTTCAGACCTCCAAACAAAAAATTTATTCTATATTCATTATCTACAAAAATCATCTCATTTGTCAATTAATAAATATTTATATTTATTATGGAAGAGTACTCCTTATATTAAGAATATAAATTTTAATCCTATTTTTATTCTTAAGGCATGTGAAAATAAATAACAAGTCAAAGATGCGACGTCTATTTTGAATTATACAAGGAAACAGGTTCTGCTGATAGTGGCGCTATCAGAGGGTTCTGCTGACGCAGTGGAATTCAAAATAGGCTAGCATACTGACTAGTTATTTATTTGAATGTGCCTAATATAAAATAGGATTTAGTAATTAACAAATACATCAATTACTAAATCCTCACTAAAAGTATTGTAAACTCTACAAATATTTTAGGCATGTGAAGAAAATAACTAGTATGTATTCTAGTCTATCTTTTTCACATGCCTTATCATTATGTACTACTAAAAGTTTATTTTTTTCTTTCTCATACCTACATTTAGTACTAAAGCTAAGGCCATGAAGTTTGCTATTATAGAACTTCCTCCTGCACTCATAAGTGGAAGTGTTATTCCAGATATAGGAGCAAGTCCTATTGTCATAGCTATGTTCTGATATATTGAAAAAGTTAAACCTCCAAAAGTTCCAACACAAATAAGTTTTCCCAAAATGTCTTTAGAATTTTTAGCTATTTTTATAATTCTATAGAGTACTATGCCATATAAAAGTAGTAGCCCAACAGCACCCAATAGTCCCCATTCTTCACCTACTGCTGCAAATACAAAGTCCGTATGAGCTTCTGGGACATATCCTCCTGATATTTGAGTTCCATGTAAAAATCCCTTTCCGAAAATTCCACCAGAACCTATACCAATCTTAGAATTAAGAAGTTGATATCCCGTGCTTTGCTGAGTAGCCTCAGGGTTTAAAAAGGAGGTTACTCTTGCCATCTGATAAGGCTTTAAAACATTACTTTCCCATATAATTATACAAGTAGGTATAATTAAAGCTATTGTTCCAAATATTATCTTTAAATTAAGTCCTGATATAAATAATATACAAAAAGATATACAAAGACATATTATAGCCATTCCCAAATTAGGTTGCTTAATTATCATTGCTGCTGGTATGGCGGTATAAAGTATTAACTTCAAAAGATTTTTGGGATCATTTACATTTCCCTCCATGTTACTTATTTTCTTTGCAAGAATCAAAGCCAATGCCATTCTAAAGAATTCTGCTGGTTCAATAGAAGGCAATGGTCCTAATTTAAGCCAAGAATTAGCCCCTTTAACATGCATATTTTGTAAATCTGTAGCTAGCAGTAACGCTACACCAATCCAATATATAACTTCTGAAAAATTGCTCATTATATTATAATCAATTAATAATATAATATAGCAAGCAACTAAAGCTATACATATAAATAAAGCCTGTGTTCTCAAATAATAAGTACCAGAAGAAGAGTTAGTTGCACTATATATATTCATAACCCCAAAAATGGCAATGACAAGTGCTGTAATAATTAAAGGAATATCTAATTGTTTTAATAATCGGCTATCTATAATCCACTTTTTCAAATAATAAACCTCCAAACAAAAATTTATGATATCTTATTATCCATAAAAATCATATTAGTTGTCAATTAACAAACAATTAATTTTATATGCATTTTATTAATTTTGTTTAGGCATGTGAAAATAAATAACAAGTCAAAGATGCGACGTATATTTTGAATTATACAAGGAAACAGGTTCTGATGATAGTGGTGCTATCAGAAGGTTCTGTTAACGTAGTATAATTCATAATAGACTAGTATACTGACTAGTTATTTATTTGAACATGCCTTATAGACTAAAAAATTATAAAGGGCTATAAATTCTTCTAGATATAATAGAACAACTTAGCCCTTTTAATAAAATAAAACTTTCAGTTTATTTACAAATGGATTGATTAATAAAAATCTTTATTATTTCTAGATGCATTTATTAAAAAATCATCATTAGAATCTTCTGAACTACTTCCCAAATATTCATTTCCTTCATCATCAGATTTAACTGTTACTCCACTAATCAATCCTTGTGACGCCATACTTACTGCTTCTTCCTTCATTATTATTTCATCGTTTTCAAGTCTATAGGCAATTATATCATCATTATTATTCTTAATTACTTTTTGTATTATATGTGAATTTCTAAATCCCAATTGCATAAAACTCCTCCTTATATCAATAACAAAATCACAAATAAGCAGTACCATTTACTTATATATATGTTTCCCATATTTATATTAATTATACTATTAGACATATTAAGGCATATGAAAATAGTTTATATTTTACTATTTTAATTTAGACCTTAAAAACATAATCTTCATTCCAAGACTAACAAATTTATTCTCATATTCCGTTACTGTGTTGAACTCAAAACCACTACTATGCAAATCATAAGTATGGAACAGTAATTCAAATCCAGACTCAACCATATAATCTAAAGATGCATCAAACAATTCTCTATTGTCTGTCTTAAACCATATTTCTGTTCCCGGTTTTATAAATTGTTTATATCTTTCTAAAAACCTTGTATGCGTAAGTCTTCTTTTATTATGCCTATCCTTAGGCCATGGATTACAAAAATTAATATATATTCTACTTATTTCATTTTTATCAAAAATTTCAGTAATAAAAGCTATTTCTAAAGGAATTATTCTTACATTTGTAAGTTCTGCTTCCTTTACTTTTCTAAGTACATATACAAGCACTTCATCTTTTAAATCTATTGCTATATAATTTTTATCCGGATTATCTATTGCTTTCTTAGTTACAAATTCACCTCTACCACAACCAAGTTCTAAATATATTTCATTATCATTATTAAATACATCTTTCCATTTGCCTTTATATTCTCTAGGCTCTGTTATAACTAAAGGGCTTTCTTCCATTTCTGGTCTTGCCCACCATTTTTTTCTAAGTCGCATTGTTTCTCCTCCGTTAATCATATTAAGTATATTCAAATAAATAACCTGTTTTAAGCACTATTATCTTTATGTAAATTAGTTAAATCAACATTCCTTTATAATACTGATTAAAAATAAACAGACTTCTTAGATTCAAAGAGAGTAAAAGTAAAACTCTCCTTGAATCTAAGAAGTAGTTATGGACATACTAGTATTATTCTAAGCTTAAAACTAAAGTATTCTCATATTCAATCATACAAATCAGTAATTTTAAAACACATCCATTACATTTTCTGTATTTCCTGGGTAATTTAATTATATTGAAGCAAGTTCTTAATTCAGGTGGGGATTCTTTTACCCCATCTGAATTTTAGAACTGCGAATGCATGACTTACTTGGCGTTGGACTCCTACTTGAAGAAAAGCAGAGAACCAAAATCTTTTTTTTGATTTTGTGTGAATCACTTTCACAGAATGCGTGGGAGACTTACACCAAGTTAGTCAGGTTAAAATTTATAGTCCTATAACTGTACTTGCTAATTTCATAAACATACTGTATATCGCTTGTGATGGTATTCCTACAATATAATAAAATATAGATACTCCTCCAATTATAGGAAAAACTAAAACCATAAATATAATCAATTGATATCTATACATAGAATCAGCTACATTATAAAAAACTTTTGGAAATAGATCTCTTAAAATATGAAATCCATCGAATCCAGGTATTGGTATTAAATTTAATATACACAGCATACAATTTAACTGTGCTGTAATCACAAGTATTTTTAGAATGATACTGGACACATTAAAATCTGGCGCTACCTTAGAAAATATGATACTTATAAAAGCAAATACAAAGCCTATAATTAAGTTTGCCAGTGATCCAGCAATTGATACCTTAAGATCATCTTTATAATAATTCTTATAAGCACTAGGATTAGTTTGTACTGGTTTAGCCCAACCAAATCCCAATATTAAAATCAATAAAAATCCTATTGGATCTATATGTGCTATTGGGTTCAAAGTAAGTCTACCTTGAAATTTAGGAGTTTTATCACCTAATCTATCTGCAACAATTGCATGTGCATATTCATGAAAGGTAAAAGCTATTAAAATTCCAGGTATAGATAAAATTATATATAAAAGTCGTGATGAATCAAACAAGAATATTCCTCCCTTTAAATTTTTAGTTATATTCTATAATTATACCAAACTTTTGATGAACATATAATACTTATTAAAAAATAATTAAAGACGTCTATATTAAATGACGCCTTTATAGGTATTTTTAATTTTATTTATAAATTGTCTTTTGCAATTTACCATTTTCATTAGAAATCACTACTTTATCAGTCATCTGAAGTAAATTTCCACTGTAACTAGTAATTTTATTGCCTTTTAAAGATTGAATCTGTCCCTTTAGATTGCTGTTAACATATACTTCTCCCGCTTCTGATACATATATATCATTAGCATCACAAGGTTCGGAAACATTTAATACCTGCCACTGATCAGTATGATCCTGTGGACTTCCATAATATATCTTATCTATCTTACCATTAGTAACACTACCTATATAAATATTGTCATTATTGTCACAACCCAATATAGTAGGATTAGGCACATCTTTAAAAATTATACTATGGTCTTTATTTGTGGTCTCTATAGTGTGATTATCAGCATCTTCATAAATCAATTCATCTTCATGAGGAAGAATCTTAATATTTCCTAAGTTTGAAACTGTAGTAATTTTATTTACTTCATTCATAGCATTTACTTCATAGGTATCGTTTCTCTCAGAATTTCTTTTCACTTTAACAAACATAAGATTAGTTATAGGAGAAACTTCAATATCCTGTATTTCTGATTGCTTATCTGACCAAGTTAGCTTCTCTATATTGTCTTTTACATCTTTACTCGAATCATAATATTTCAATTCAATATTACCCTTATAACTAGAAGTTGGTTTCTCAGCTAATATTATTCTATGTCTATCTGGAAGCCACTGATATAGGGATATTTTATTTCCCTCTGCTGGAACTACACTCTTTTCTTGTCCATTAAGAGTATTAACTACCTTAAGAACTTCACCTTGATAATAAGAAATATAATTTCCGTCATAAGAAGCTTTTATCTGCTCAGCATCACTAGGTATATTTATAGTTATTTCTGACTTTTTAAGTGCTTTAACTTCAATTTTTTTTGTTTGAAAATAAGTTTCTGTTTTTAAATAATTCTTATTAATATAATACAATACACCAAATTGTACTGCTAAAGATATACATATCCATACAGTCATATGCTTTAGTATTCTGCTCATTGGTTTCCTCCTAGTTCTCAACATAGACAACTGAAGGTACATATCTTTCACCAACAGCATCACAAGGATTATTTATAACGTCGCCATTATAGTACATTGTAGTTGATGAACCACCATCTAAATTTATAGCATTTACAGCTCCATATTGCAACATAGCAGTTCTCACATCCTCATAAGTAGCACCAGCACTTTTTAATTGTCTTCCATCTATAACTAATAGAAGCATAGACCCATCTTTTCTCTGCCCCACTGCAGTTCTTGGAGCGATTCCACCTTCTTGATCTATAACTTGAGGTTTACTATTCAGTACTAGTACAGGACCAAAGGAAATAGCATCTGTAACCTTATTTTCCTTTAAATCATTAATACTATAGTTTCCAACTAATAATTTACCATCTGCATCAATCCCCATAGTTGGTACTTTTTGCGATAAATTTCCTGAATTATTAGATACTATCTTACCCTTAGACATTAAAATACCTATAGGTTTTCCTCCTGTACCAGTATATTTAGAATTTCCAGAGGAAGACTCGTCACTAAAGCCACCTCCATTTATTGCAGCTATAGCATTATTTTCTTCAGCAATCACACTAGTACATTGACCTTCTTTTCCAAGATTTTTAGTATACCCTACTTTAACTCTAGTTGGATCATGTATGACTAGCATATATCCCTTAAATTTTTTTCCGTCTACATCATATCTCTCTATATTTGTATCATTTTTGTGTTCTACATTTATTTCATTTACATTTATTTTTTCAGTACCTTGTCCTAATTTTTGATTAGCTACATCAGTATTGGTTAATTTATTTATATCTACATCAGACAAAAACCATTTTGCTACATACTGATGTCTACCAGAAGTCATTAATGCACCAACCACTGTCTTTTTAACATTATTAAAAGGTCCATAGAAAACTATAAACACTAAAGTAATAAATGTAAAAATAATTTCAAATACAATGAATGCTATTGAATATTTCAATTTCCCTAATCTATTTCTATTTTTATCTTTAGTTTCTTTTCCTATTTTGGAATTTGACATTCTATCTATCCTTTCTAAGCAAACTATAAACTATATTCTACTATAGATAGACAAATTTTTAAATAGAGTTCATCATTAATTTACTTTTAGAAGGATTTTATTGTCAATTTATTGTCTATTGTGGAAATTATTGAGTCATTATTCATCTCAACAAAATTACCTTCATAAGTATTTTTTTTATTATTACTTATGTCTGTAACTGTTTCTTGATCTTTATTAACTACATATATGTTTCCATTTGAACTTACAACAACATCAGCAGTGTTTATCAGGCTGCTTGTAGATACTTCTTTCCAAGAAGAAGTATTTTCTGTAAGTTTTCCATAATAAATTTTATTGATTGTTAATTTTCCAACACCTATGTAGAAGTTATCATTATCATCTGCTCCAAGAAGTGAAATCCTTGAAATTCCATTTAAACTTATTGTTCTTTTAGGTGAATAATTGCTATGTATCCCTCCATATTGTGAATCTTCATACACTAGTTGATCATCATTGGATGCAACTGCTATGTTTCCAACATTTGTAGTTACTGTACTAACTCTAGTAAGTGTTTCATTTCTATCTATTCTATATATTCTGGCTATGGATTTACTATAAGTTATTTTTGCATATAATACTCCTGTCAATTCGGAAATTTGAAAATCTACATCTTGACCTGCCGGCATTGAGTTTTCTCTTTTGTTTTCATAGTCATATATTCCTGCTTTGGACTGCTTTTCAGCATCATAATAAAAAAACTTTATTGTATTGCTATTAACCTTTTCCGCTATAATCATCCTACTTGTACCTGGTACCCATTTATATGATAAACACTTTATTCCACTAGAAAAATTTATCTTTCTTTCTTTTCCAGTAGTAGTGTCAACTACTTTTACAAGTCCGTTAGACATATATGCAGTATAAGTAAAGTCATCAGATAGTGATATATTCTTATCTGTACTATCAAAGGTCACATTAGGTTTTATTTGCTTTTTTTTATCTACGCTATCTATCTTTGTAACTTTTATACTTCCTTCTGGAGAAAAATAAAATTTATCTAAAAATAAATAAAGCGAACATTGTAAAATTAGTGAAATAATAATCCATGTAAAAATTCTCTTAGAAGTTCTCACCGTATAATCCTCCTCATTTATTTTACTTTACGTATATGGCTGTTGGTATTGGTCTTTCACCAAATTTATCACTTGGATTGTTTTGCACGCTTCCGTTATAATATAAAGTAGTTGAGGCTCCTCCATCAAGGTTAACTGCATTTAATGCTCCTTGGTCCTTCATAACCCTTTGTACGTCTGAAATAGTGGCTCCCATTTGAAGTCCTTGCCTTCCGTCAATAGTTAGAAGAAGTATTGATCCATCTGCTCTTTGTCCAATAGCAGTTCTTGGATTAGCTCCCTGAGTATCTATGGCTCTTCCGTTACTATCTCTAGTCTGAACTGTTCCATTTAATATAAGTGTTGGTCCAAAGCATATTGCCTCCTTAACTCCATTCTTTAATAGTTCATTAACACTGTGATCACCAACTACTAAATGTCCATCTTTAGTAATACCGGCCACACCTATCATCTTTTGATTATAATTTACATCTTCCTTTGGATAAATAAGTTTACCGCCAGAAATTATTATACCTGTAGGTAAAGCTCCAGTTCCAGTCCAAGTGGCTGTAGAATTTTTGCCCTTATCTTGGAATCCTCCCCCATTTATTGCTCCTATGGCGTTATTGTTTTTAGCTATCTGACTGGTTTTTTCACCTACAGTTCCAAGCTTAGATGAATAACCAATTTTAACTCTTGTAGGATCATGAACTACAAGCATTAACCCAGTAAATTTTCTTCCATCAACCTTTTCTAATTCTATGCTACTATCATGTCCTCCAATTTTTATCTTTTTCAAATCTTCTTCTAATGAAGTAATTGGACTAGCATTCCCATTGCTACTATCATCGCTATAAAGTATATCATTAATCTGTTTTTTGGATAAAAAAAGTGTAGCAATGTATTGACTCTTAAATGTACTCATAGCAGTACCTACTATTGTCTTTTTTAGTGTAGCGAATGGTCCATAAAAAACTATTAAAGGAGCAGTAGCAATACTAAAGACCAGTTGAAAAATTATAAAGTATATTAAAAGCTTAAATCTTTTAGTTTTTTTCACTCCCTTTTTATTATTTCTATTTCTTCTTAAATTTGATTCATTACTAATTCCATTTTTCATATTTGTACCTCATAAAAATTTTTTTTAACATATAACTTATATTTTACAACATTTCAGAAAATTTTTCATTTAAAAATTGTATATTTTTTGTAACTTAACTAGTAACTATCTAATATTTATCTTTAAAATCTAATTAAATATCCATTTCTAAAAATAGGCATATATGTACAATATATATTTAAAATAATATAAAAGCCTATTTAGTTAAATTAGACTCATAACTAAATAGGCATGTTAATTCCCATTAGGCATATTCAAATAAATAACTAGTCAGTATGCTAGCCTATTTTGAATCCTACTGCGTCAGCAGAACCCTCAGATAGCCCAACTATCTTCGGAACCTGCTTCCTTGCTCAATTCAAAATATTCGTCGCATCTTTGACTTACTATTTATTTTCACATGCCTTAATAAAATTTCATAAATATTATATTTACATATTGAAGTTATTTACAATCGTTTAGATGCTTCAAAAGCAAGTGGTGATCTCTCACATTCATCAAATTTCAAAGTAACTTGATAGCATATTTTGCTTCCTTTCATTTTCTCTGCCGCATAACATAATCCGTTAGATCGTGAATCCAAAAATGGTTGGTCAATCTGATCTGGATCTCCAATGAGTATAAGTTTAGTTCCTTCTCCTACTCTTGTTATAATAGCTTTAACTTGCTTTGGTGATAAGTTTTGAGCCTCATCTACTATAACCCAATTTTTTAGTATTGATCTACCTCTAAGATAGGCTACAGCTTCTGTTGTTATTATTCTTCTGTCAAAGAGTTCTTTTACCTTATCATTTAATTCTCCTTCATTCTTGTATCTTTCATTTTCATCTGAATCCACAAGTATTTCTAGATTATCAAAGATAGGTCTCATAAATGGCGATATTTTATCCTGTTCTGATCCTGGTAAATAGCCTATATCTTCATCCATAGTTACATTTGGTCTACATACAAGTATTCTTCTATACTGAACATCGCTCTCTTCTAGTATTTTGTATAGCCCTGCTGCCAAGGAAAATAATGTTTTGGCAGTTCCTGCCGGTCCCTTTATTATTACAAGTGGCGCCTTATCCGCATCCGTATATAGAGATTCTAGCATGAATTTTTGTCCTACATTCCTTGTAGTAAGTCCTAAGGGTTTCATTTCTGTATATTTAAGTGGAACTACTAATTTACCATCAAACCTACCCAGCGCTGTCTGTTTAGCATTATCCATTGAATGAATTATAACAAATTGATTAATATAGAGTTCTGGCTTATAATACTGCTCAGTATCATAAGAATAGCTTAACAGATTACTTGAATCCAAAAATTTATTTTTAAAAAAATCTTCCAATTTTTCTGAAGGAACATAGACATCAATTCTTCCTGTATACTGGCTATCATATTCAGGTACTACCTTCTCATAGAAATCCTCTACATTTACCCCTACACAATCCCCTTTTATTCTTTCAAATATATCCTTACTAATTAAATAGACATCTTCACCTTGCTCTTTAAGAGCTTTACATACCTGTACTATTCTATTATCAGGCTTAGATTTGTCCCAACTTTCAGGTATTTGTGTATCATGATGATTCATCTCTACCCTAAGCTTACCTCCCCCTGGAAGCTCTATTCCCTCACTTATATTACCTTCTTTTCTTAATTTATCTAATATTCTTGCAGCATGTCTTGCATTAGCTCCTAAATCATTTTTATCTTTTTTAAATGAATCTAATTCTTCAAGAACTACCTCTGGAATAACCACATCATTATCTGCAAAAGAAGTTATTGCCCCTGGAGAATAGAGGATAACATTTGTATCCAATACATAGGTACGCTTCAAAAAAACTCCCCCTTTCAAATTCACCCAATAGTTTATCTCATGATCACCTCCATAGTTATACAATCTTCTAAAAGAAGATTGTTGGAGTAATCTTAGATAATTCATCTAAACTTAATGAGCTATATAATTCTCAGTAAACAAGATTAATTAATAATATAAATAACATCTATTAATATTATATGTTATTTATATTATTAATGTAGTAATTAAATGTTAATTGATTTATATTAAATTAAAATTTTTAAATATCTCTTATAGTAATATATGCGAATACTTCATTCCATATATTATCATATTTACATATATATAATAAAAATATTCTTTTGACAAGTGATAATCTTTATTATATAATATAGCTAATTAAAAAGTAAGGATGGTGCTTATGAACAGCATAACAAATATTTTTAGAGAAAAGAAATTAAAATTAACGCCTCAACGTATAGCAGTATATAAATATCTTCAGTCAACAAAAGAGCATCCTTCTGCTGAAACTATATACAAAGCTTTGCAAACAGATTATCCTACTATGAGTTTAGCTACAGTTTATAAAGCACTTAAAACACTTGCAGAAGTAAATCTAGTTATTGAATTAAATGTTGGTGAGGGCAACTTTAGATATGATAGCAATGTATCCTCTCATCCTCACATACAGTGCATCTGTTGTGGTAGAGTTGATGATGTAGAAAATGTAAACTTTACAGATTTAAATAGCAAAATCAGTGAATTCACTGATTTTGAAGTCCTAACAAATAGAGTTTATTTTTATGGCATTTGTAAGAATTGCAAGGATCATGTTATTAATCAGCATGCTCAATAATCATTCTTTACCTTAGATTGTATAATTATTATTATACAATCTATTTTTTTATAATAAGTTATTATACTTCATCATATATTTTTTATGAGGTGATTTATATGAAATTCAAAGTATTTTTTTTTAAGAGACGTTACATTTATTATGTAGTTCTAGGATTATCTTTAATTATATTACTAGTTTTATTTTTTATTTCAGGAACTCCTACCCCTACTTTTACAACTATAGATAATAATAGACTAATAAAAAATTATGATGTCACTGGTGATGGTGAAAAAGATTTAATTTCAATAAAAACAATGGATAAAAAATATATGGTAAGTATAGCCTCTAAAGAAAAAAGTTATGAATTAGTACCTAATAAAAAACTGAATACCTTAGGAAATCATTATGATTATTGGCCTTTACGAATTACATTTGTAGATGTATCAAGGGATAAGCTTCCTGAAATTTTCACTCAAGGTGCTGAAAATGGGAAAGCAATTCAACACATATTTGTATGGGATAGAACTAAATTCAAAGATATATTATGTAATGCTAATAATATACTTGGCTTCATAGATCTTCATAACAATAAAACACCAAAAATAATATCTGGTAATGTAAATGAAGATACTATACATATGAGTAATTATATATTTTCTCAAGGTAGCCTTATAAATTACGTTAATAACTATAATGATAATTTTTTAGGAAAAGATTCTATACTATCTTTTATAAAGTATATTCAAGGTTTGCCTCAAAATGAAATAGATAAACCAAATGATATATTTTATCCTGGACTTGACGGTGATGCACTTAGTACTATAGGTGTACTTTCTGCTTCAGATAATACCTTTACTTTTCAAGACGGAGTTTTTATGGACAACCGTTGCAATACTGATGGAGAAATAGTTGAAGTTAAATGGACATTAAATTTTAAAGCAATTTCCAATAAAGATAGTAATATCATAAAAAATTATACCTTAAATTTACTTCTAAAAACCTATGGAGATGCATCTGAAAAATACTATTTTAAAATATCTTCTATACAATTAGCCTCAAAAGATAATAATTAAATAAATATAATAAAAAAGGGACCGTTTTACGGTCCCAAGGGGGATGGGGGGTTTTAGTATAAAATAAAGACTTTGTTAATTGCCCTCACTTCACACTACTGGAGATATATCTCCAATTACATTTATTATATTATCCATTTTTCAAATTCTTATTCAAAATAAGAAATATTTTTATATATCCTCAGATAAAACTTCATAAAAAATTTTATCTAATAGCTCTTCCCTTCCCACTTTTTTAAGTGAAGAATAAAAACTTATCTTTTCATCTTGGTTGAGATTTAAAGTATGTTTAATAGTTTTTTCACTTCTAACAAGTTCACTCTTATTTAATTTATCACTTTTAGTAGCTACTATCATACAATTATATCCATAATGGGTGATCCAATTATACATAAGTATATCATCTTCATTTGGAACTCTTCTACAGTCTAGTAGTAGAACTACTTTTTTAAGTTCATTTCTATCCTGTAAATAAATTTCCATCATTTTTCCCCATTCTTTTTTCTGTTCCTTAGATATCTTTGCATAACCATAACCTGGTAAATCTACAAAGTATGAATTATTATTTATAAGGAAAAAATTAATCAGCCTGGTCTTACCTGGAGTACCACTTACTTTCACCAATTTTTTTCTATTAGTAATGGCATTTATTATTGAAGACTTACCTACATTTGATCTTCCTACAAAAGCTACCTCTGGCAGCCCAGTATCAGGAAATTGTTCTCTTTTTACAGCTGAAATTATAAATTCAGCTTGTTTTATTTCCATTCGCTTATTCACCAACCAATGCGTTTTTTATTACATCATCAATTTTATCTGCTAATATAAAATTAATTTTGCTCTTCACAGACTTAGGAATGTTTTTTAAATCTTTTTTATTATCTTTAGGGATTATAACTGTATCTATACCTGCTCTATACGCAGCTAATGATTTTTCCTTAAGTCCCCCAATAGGAAGCACTCTTCCTGTAAGGGTAATTTCTCCTGTCATTGCTACATTATGCTTTACTTTTGTATTAGTCAAAGCTGATACCATAGCCGTTATCATTGTTACACCCGCAGAAGGTCCATCCTTAGGCACTGCTCCTTCTGGTACATGAATGTGTACATCCTTCTCTTTATAGAACTTATCATTAATTTCATATTTCTTTGCATTAGTTCTAACATAGCTAAAACCAGCTTCTGCAGATTCTTTCATCACATCGCCTAATTGCCCCGTAAGTGATAACTTTCCACTTCCAGGCATTACTGCAACTTCTACAGGGAGTGTGTCTCCACCATATCCAGTCCAAGCCATACCAGTAACTATGCCTATTTTATCCTCTTTATCTACTTTTTCAAAACTAAAAACGTCTGATCCTAAATATTTCTTTACCAATGTGATAGTTATATTTATACTGTCTTTATCATTTTCCACTATATCTGCAATAGATTTTCTTATTACACTGGCAATCTTTCTTTCTAAATTTCTTACTCCAGATTCTCTAGTGTAATTATCAACTATATAATAGATACTGTTATCACTAAAAACTACTCTACCATCTTGTACAGAATGTTCTTTTAACTGCTTTGGTATTAGATAAGTTTTGGCTATGTTAAATTTTTCTTCTGAAGTGTATCCAGAAACCTCAATTATCTCCATCCTATCCAAAAGTGGTGCTGGAATAGTATCTAAGCTATTAGCAGTAGTTACAAACATAACATCTGATAAGTCAAAATCGACTTCTAAATAGTGATCTCTAAAAGTATTGTTTTGTTCTCCATCTAATACTTCTAAAAGAGCATCTGCTGGATCACCTTTATATCCATCTCCCATTTTATCTATTTCATCTAAAAGGAAAAGAGGATTTTTAGATTTTGCTTTTTTCATACTATATATTATTCTACCAGGTATTGCGCCTATATATGTCCTTCTGTGTCCTCTTATTTCAGCTTCATCACTTACTCCGCCAAGAGACATTCTAACAAAATTTCTATTTAATGCATGAGCTATGGACTTAGCAATAGATGTTTTTCCAACTCCTGGTGGTCCCACAAGACAAAGTATTGGCCCTTTTAGGGAATTACTGATCTTTTTAACTGCAAGATATTCAATTATTCTATCTTTAACATCATTAAGCCCATAATGTTCTTTATTAAGTATATCCCTTGCCTTTTTTATATCAAGATCATCCTTTGTTTTTATATTCCAGGGTAAGTCTAAAATCCAGTCAAGATAGTTTCTTATAACCCCACCCTCTGAAGAATAACTTCCTGAATTTTTTAGTTTATTTAATTCATATATAACTTTTTCTTTAGCCTCTTTAGGAAGCTTACTTTTAGCTATTTTAGCCTTATATTTTTTTTGCTCTTTTTTATCTTCGTCTTCTTCTCCTAGCTCTTCTTGCATGGCTTTAATTTGTTCTCTCAAATAATAGTCTTTTTGAGACTTATCTATCTTTTCTTTAACTTTATTCCCTATCTCTTTTTCCACTTCAAGTATATCTACTTCGTTTTGGAGAACTTCCAACACCTTTTCCAATCTGTCCATAGGATCTACTGCATTCAACATCTCCTGCTTCTTATCCTGTTTTACCATTAAATAAGAACATACAACATCAGCAAATCTCCCTGGTTCTTCAATGCTATCTAAGGATATTAATACATCATTAGGTATAGCACCTGAAAGTTTTATATAGCTACTAAAACTCTCTTTTACTAATCTAATTAAAGCTTCAATTTGTTGATCATCTGACAAAACCGTATCTTCAATTTCTTCTACTTCAACCTTAAAGAAAGGTTCTTTTTCAATATATTCACTAATTTTTGCTCTTCTATCACCTTCAACTAATACTCTTACAGTATCACCAGGTAGCTTTAGTAGCTGCTTAACAGTACAAACGGTACCAATTGAATATATATCTTTTTCTTCCGGCAGTTCAAGCTTTGCTTGCTTTTGAGCTGCTAAAAATATTTCTTGCTCATTTACCATAGCTTCTTCCAAAGCAAGTATTGATTTTTCTCTGCCCACGTCAAAATGCATTACCATATAAGGAAATATAATTATACCTCTTAGTGGAATTAGAGGAAGAATTTTTTTATCATTACTCATTGTTCTCCCCTCACTTTCATCTCTATCTAATTATGTAGATAGTCTAGTACATTATACATTTAAAATAAGTATTTTTCAATTATAAGTCT
Source organism: Clostridium arbusti SL206 (assembly GCF_000246895.1). GTDB lineage: Bacteria > Bacillota > Clostridia > Clostridiales > Clostridiaceae > Clostridium_I > Clostridium_I arbusti. The sequence continues at coordinate 20,321 of NZ_BAEV01000025.1, forward strand.
CCCTATTTTTAACTATAAACTTATTAAAGCTTTAAATTCTGTGCTGCCAGTATATCTACTTTGGATTTAATCACAATATTTTTGGATTTTTCATTTTCCAAAAGTGCTATATTAAACACTTCATCTATATTATCTATAGGCAAAATTTCAGCCCCAGAAATTTTTTCAAAGCTAGCTTGCCAATTCTCTTTTGGTATAATAATTTTATTAGCTCCAGCCTTGATAGCTGAATTTATTTTGGCATTTACACCACCTATTGGCTTTACTTTACCATATAAAGATATTTCACCAGTCATAGCAACCCTATTGTTTATTGGGATTTCTTTTATTGCACTATAAACTGCAGTAGCAATACTTATACCCGCAGATGGTCCATCTACAGGTACTCCTCCTGGGAAATTTATATGTATATCATACTCGTCACAATTAATACTGAAATTCTTTTCAAGCATAGTAATAACATTCTCTACAGAACATTTAGCATTACTTTTTCTGAAAATTTTGCCTGTAGAATTTTTTATTTCCTCCTCTTCAACTATTCCTGTAACTTTCAAAATTCCCTTTCTAAGATTTACTCTTTTAGCACTGGCCTCTATTTCCATAATAGTTCCCATATTAGCACCATATACCGCAAGTCCATTTACATATCCTATTTGTGGTTTTTTATTTATTTTTTTCTCTTGTGCTGGTGAATATTGTCCATTTTCAATAACCCATTCAACATCTTCTAAACTTATTTCATTTCTATCTTCATTTATAGCTATACCTCCAGCTAATTGAACTAAGTTTATAGCATCTCTTCCATTACTTGCATATTTTCCAATTAAGCTTAAGGCATTTTTCTCTATTTCAGTGCCAACTTTGAACACTGCATTTCTTGCAATTTCTTCTATTTCTTCCGGAAGCAATGATTTAAAGAATATTTCTACGCATCTAGATCTAAGTGCAGGACAAATTTCTTCTGGACTTCTAGTAGTAGCTCCTATAAGTCTAAAATCAGCAGGCAGCCCCTTTTCAAAAATTTCTTTTATGTATCTAGGCATATTATTATCACTAGAATTATAATAAGAACTATCAAAAAATACTTTTCTATCCTCCAATACTTTTAACAACTTATTCATTTCAATAGGATGTAATTCTCCAATTTCATCTATAAATAAAATTCCTCCATGTGCTTTTGTAACAGCCCCTGGTTTAGGCTGAGGTATTCCCGCAACTCCAAGCGACCCTGCCCCTTGATATATAGGATCATGAACAGATCCTATTAATGGGTCTGCTATCCCTCTATCATCAAATCTCACAGTAGTTGCATCTATCTCAATGAATTTTGCATCCTGCTTAAAAGGTGAATAGACCTTATTTTTTGCATCCCTTAATACCAGTCTTGCTGCAGCAGTTTTACCTACTCCAGGTGGTCCATAAATTATCACATTTTGAGGATTAGGCCCACAAAGTGCTGCTCTTAATGCTTTTAAGCCTTTTTCTTGACCAATTATCTCTTCAAATTTTCCCGGTCTGCTTTTCTCTGTTAATGGTATAGTGAGACTTATTTTTCTTAGCTTCTGGAGATTATCCATCTCCTTTGTGCTTTCTTTGTCAATTACAATTTTAGTTGACTGTTGACTTTTAAGTGCATTAAAAAAATACATTGCGGCAATAACCATAAAAAATATTTCTATAACTAATAAAATATTTGTCATATTACTATACATTTAAGATATAATCTTTCAATATCTTTCTCCTTCCTAAAAATAATTTTGTAACTCATATTATTTTTAGTATGTTCATCTTCATAGCAATATATTCCACAAAATCTACTATTCAAGTTATAAATTTGTAAATTATCACTTAATAACTAAATCATGTTAATTTTTTAAATTGTATCTAGTATCTTTTCTTAATAATTGTAATGAAAACCAATTTAATCAATAAAAAAAAGAGTAATAAAAATTACTCTTTTTTAAAGATCTAAGCCGTTTCTGGGCCTTTTTCTTTTTTATATCCTCAGTTTTCTTAACTGGAGTCTGAGGAGCCGCTATTTCACTAGCATCTTTCAGTTCTAATTCTGGTTTTTTAGATTTTAAAGTCTCTTCAGTAATAGATACTTTCTTAATATCCTGTCTTGATGGTATATCAAACATTATATCCTTCATCATATCTTCTATTATTGCCCTTAAACCTCTTGCACCAGTATTTCTATTAATAGCTTCTTTAGCTATAGCCTTAAGAGCTGCCTCTTTGAAACTTAAGTCTACACTATCCATTTGGAATAGTTTCTTATATTGTTTTACTAATGCATTTTTAGGCTTACTTAATATTTCTATTAGTGCCTTCTCATCAAGAGCATCAAGAGTAACAAGTATTGGTAGTCTTCCAACAAATTCAGGAATAAGACCAAATTTCAATAAATCTCCTGGCATAATATCCTTTAAAAGAATACCCATATCCTTTTCCTTCTTTGATTGAACATCTGCACCAAATCCCATAGAACTTTTTCTCGTTCTACGTTCTATTATTTTATCTACACCATCAAAAGCTCCACCGCATATGAATAAAACATTAGTAGTGTTTATTTGTATAAATTCTTGATGAGGATGTTTTCTTCCACCTTGAGGTGGAACTGAAGCCACAGTACCTTCCAATATTTTAAGTAATGCCTGCTGTACTCCTTCACCTGAAACATCTCTTGTTATTGATGGATTTTCAGATTTTCTTGCTATCTTATCTATTTCATCAATGTATATTATACCTTTTTCTGCTCTTTCAACGTCATAATCAGCATTTTGTATAAGCTTTAAAAGTATATTTTCTACATCTTCACCTACATATCCTGCCTCAGTTAATGTTGTTGCATCAGCTATAGCAAATGGTACATTCAAGAACTTAGCTAAAGTTTGAGCTAAAAGTGTTTTACCTGAACCTGTGGGTCCTAAAAGCAAAATATTACTTTTTTGTAATTCTATATCTTCATTACTTACATTTGAATTAATTCTCTTGTAATGATTGTATACAGCTACAGCTAAAGATTTTTTTGCTTCCTCTTGACCTATAACATATTGATCTAGATAATTTTTTATTTCAATAGGTTTTGGAAGAGAACCTACTTCTACAGAAGAATTGTCTTCAAATTCATCAGTTATTATTTCGGAACATAACTCTATGCATTCATCACAAATATATACTCCTGGTCCAGCAATAAGTCTTCTTACTTGATCTTGACTCTTACCACAAAACGAACATCTCAGTTGTTTCTTATCCTCAAATTTTGACATATCTGCACCCCTTTATAAGGTTATTTCTTTTTTGTAATAACTTCATCAATTAATCCATACTCTTTGGCTTCTATAGCTTCAAGGAAATTATCTCTTTCAGTATCTCTTTCTATAACTTCTAAAGGCTGACCACTTCTCTCGCTTAATATTGAATTCAATTTCTTTTTAATATTCAATATTCTTTCAGCATGTATTCCTATATCTGTTGCTTGACCTTGAAAACCTCCAAGTGGTTGGTGAATCATTATTTCACTATTTGGTAATGCAAATCTTTTTCCCTTTGCACCAGCAGTTAGTAAAAATGCTCCCATTGATGCTGCCATTCCAACACAGATAGTTGATACATCCGGTTTTATATATTGCATTGTGTCATAAATAGCCATTCCAGCAGTTATTGATCCTCCTGGGCTATTTATGTATAGTGATATATCCTTATCTGGATCTTCACTTTCTAAAAATAAAAGTTGAGCAACAATCAAACTAGCAGTTGTATCATTTACATCCTCACCCAAAAATATAATTCTGTCCTTTAAAAGTCTAGAATAAATATCGTAAGACCTTTCTCCTCTATTTGTTTGTTCTACTACCATAGGTACTAAACTCATAAAAATTCCCTCCTCTTATATGAATATTAAAATTAATTGCCAGAAATACATTCTGGCAATTAACCCCTTTTATATTATGCTAACATATCACACCAAATAATCAATATATAATTAAATATAATTATTTTTTTTTTAATCTACTGCTTTACTGCTATTTACTAGCATATCTATCACTTTTTCATTTATTACATCTTGTTCTATTATAGGTTTTTGAGCATCTAACAATAATTTTGCCATTTTCTCTGTATCCTTACCGCCATATTGTTTAGCCATCTCTGTAGCTTTTGCTAACATTTCTTCTTCTGTTGGATTAACTTCTGAAAGAGTAGCTACTTTCTCAATAACAAGTTTTGTTTTAACTCTCTTTTCTGCTGTTTCTTTCATGTAATCTCTAACTTTTTCTTCTGAACTATTTGTGAATTTGTAATAAGAATCAAGATCTAATCCTTGATATTTTAATTTCATTTCTAGTTCTTTAATCATTTGATCTGTTTCATTCTTTATCATAACTTCTGGAATATCAACCTTAGCATTTTCACATACCGCATCTATAACTTTATCTTCATACTCAGCTTTAGCTTTAGCATTGTTGCTTTCTTCCATCTTTGTTTTTATATCATTTTTAAGTTCATCTAATGTATCAAATTCTGATACTTCTTTTACAAATTCATCGTCAATTGCTGGTACTTCTTTTATTTTTATTTCTTTTATAGTTACGTTAAATGTAGCTTTTTTACCATTTAACTCTTCTTTACCATACTCTTCTGGGAAAGTAACCTCTACGTCTTTAGTCTCGTCCTTTTTCATTCCTATAAGTTGATCTTCAAAGTTATCTATAAATGAGCCACTACCAATTTCTAGAGAATAATCAGTACCTTCTCCACCTTCAAAAGCTTCTCCATCTACAAAACCTTTAAAATCTATAACTGCAAGATTCCCTTTTTCAACGGCAGCTTCTTCATCTTTTGTTTCAATTCTAGCATTTTTTTCTTGCATAGATTTTAATTCATTATCTATACTTTCATCAGTTACAGGATATTCTACTTTTTTAACTTCTAATCCTTTATATTCTCCAAGTTCAACTTCTGGAGTAACAGTTACTTTAGCTGTATATACAAAATCTTTTCCTTCACCAATTTCAACCACATCAATTTCTGGATAATCCACAGGCTTTATACTATTTTCTTCTAAAGCTACTGGGTATGTATCATCACAGCAAAAGTTTACTGCATCTTCATAAAATGCTCCTTCGCCATAGTATTGCTTTATTATAGATAAAGGTGCTTTTCCCTTTCTAAATCCTGGTACATTGAATTTTTTACAGTTCTTTTTATATGCCTTTTTAACGGCCTCGTCAAATTTTGCTGATTCAACTGTTATTTCAAATTTAACGACGTTATTTTCTAATTTTTCCATTTTAGCGTTCATACGTAAATTCCTCCTAATCAAAGTAAAAGCTTCTTATTTTAACTTAAACATTATAACATATTCTTATGTATTTACAAATAATATTACAAAATAGTTATACTACAAGTTGAATTTCTTATTAAAAATTGTTATATAATCTATCTATATATATTATATAACAAAGGAGTATAAGTTTACAATTATAAGTTTAAGTAATTTATCACTATAAAAATTTTTCTAAATATTTCTTAGAATTTTTTATTTCTTCATATGAATTGTAGTTGGTACTATAGACTTCCATTATAGCATTTCCCTTATAATTTAATGATTTTGTCTTATCTAATATACTCTTGAAATCTACTTTTCCATCTCCAGGAAGTAAGCATACATTTTTATCGTCCCTATCATTAATGTGGATATTTGTTAAATCCACACCCATAACTTCTAGATACTCCATAGGATTAACCCCTGCTTTGTAAGCTTGCTTTATGTCAAATGTAAAATATAAAGGATATTTACAACTTTCTTTTAAGTCTTTTAAATATTCAATCTTACTAGACATGCACCAAGATACATTTTCCTGAGCTAATTGTATTTCATTTTCTCCTGCTATATATGTAAGGTTATTATATACATCGTGCATAAGTTCTTTGCTTACAAAATCACTAGGACCTATTCGCATTCCATGAAAAGTATAACATTTTGCTCCTAAAAGCCTTCCCGCCTTACATACCATTTCAAAAAATTTCAACATATCTTTTCTTCTTCTTTTATACGCATCAAAAAGATAAGGCTCAAAAGAAGATGAAAAACTATGCACACTATTTATTTTTAGTCCACATTGTTCCTTTTTTTCTACAAGTCCTTTTACATATTCTGTTTCATATTCAAAAGGACTATTCAAAAATAATTCAGCACAACTAAAACCTAATTCTGAAATTAATTTTATACTATCTTCTGTTTTCAAATTTGGATAAAATACTGCTGATGACAATCCTATCTTCATAAAAGTTCTCCCAAAATATAATTATTTAGTTACAGACCCATCACCTTTTAGATACTGAGTAACATTATCTGTTACTATTTCAAGCCCTTTATCGGTTAAATTATTTATTTGAACATTTGTACCTGTTATATTTGTATTTATATTTGTTTTGTCTTTAATATTATATTTCCATATAAACTTACTAGTTCTGTTATCAAACCATGGTAACTGACTTATATATGCTATATTATTATCATCAATAAACTTAGGCGATTGCTGCCATATGTAACCAGACTTATCTTTTATTATACTATCTTTATTAAAAGTTGTTCCTGTAGTTGACTTATATGAAGTACTTGCACTATCTGAGGAAGTTCCATCTGCATTTACAAGCAACATATTTTGTGTACTCTTTTCATATAATATTGCCACTGTACTTGATGGATTAATATTAAACTCCATATCCTGATCTTGATTTTGTATATTTGTAATTTTCCTTGTATTTGAACTATCATCATATATAACATTTATAGCTTTCCCATCAGGCATATTAACAGCAAATACCTTATCTACTGGCTTTTGCGATTCTTTATTATCTGCTGGTTTTTCAGCACTCTTACTTGTATCCTCTTTAACTGCTGTGCTCTGTTTTTTATCAGACTGAGCTGCTGGTACTTTTTTTACATTGGCACTATTTTTAGTCCAGTCAGTTAGTCTGCCACTTGCTAATACTACTATTGCAGCAATTATAACAATAGCACATACTATAATAATAACAGTTCTATTTCTCCTCTTTTTCATTTGTCTTCTATACCGATTACTAAAAATACTTGGTTTTGCCACATTAAACCCTCCTTGCATGAACCATACATCATTTATTATAACTCATTGTTAAAAAATTTAATAATAATTTTTTGTATATTAATTATTAAACATATTAAAAAACTGTTAAAGTAAAGTATATTTTAACAGGAAATTACAAATTAAAAATTAACACTACCAAAATTATTGAATTTCAATAGCTTTGATAGTGTTTTCATTGTACTTAATGTAATAATATATTAAGAGTCTAATGCTATTAATAATTTTCTATAATAACCTTCCCCTTTAAATAAATATTTATTACATGAAGTATTTATTCATAGGGAAATACTCTACTTCTTTTCCTGACATGTTATAATTTATAGCAGTTATGAATACATTTGCAGTATCTATACATGTAAATACTGGTATTCTGTGTTCCGATGCCTTTCTTCTAAGCTTAAAGCCTAAAGTATTGATATTATTTCCTTTAGTTGGTGAATCAATTATAAATGCTATCTTGTTGTCAACTAAATTATCTATTATTTCAGCTAGTGGCTTTATATCAGATTTTATACCTTTATTCCTTAAGAACTCACCTGTTCCCTCAGATGCAATTATATTGAAACCTAGCTCTATATACTTCTTGATTACATCTAAACCCTCTTCTTTATCTATATCATTTAAAGATACATATATATTTCCACCAGTAGGGATATCATAGTTTGCAGCACAGAATCCCTTGTATACAGCAGCTTCAAAATCTTCATCTACTCCTAATACTTCACCAGTAGATTTCATTTCAGGTCCTAGATAAGTATCTACATCTACTAACTTTTCATTAGAAAACACTGGTATTTTAACCGCACATAATCTATATTTTTCATTAATTCCAGTTCCATAACCAAGATTCTCTAGTTTCTTACCAAGTATTATTTCTACTGCAAGTTTAACCATAGGAACTCCCGTAACTTTACTTAAAATAGGTACTGTTCTTGATGCTCTTGGATTTACTTCTATTACATATACATTTTTTCCATCAAAAACATATTGTATATTTACAAGCCCTTTAATATCAAGAGCCTTTACAATCCTTTGTGTATATTCCTTTAATGTATTTAATACATCTTTTGAAAGTGTTCTAGTAGGATACATTGTTATACTGTCTCCAGAATGTACGCCAGTTCTCTCTACATGCTCCATAATTCCTGGTATTAAAACATCTTCACCGTCAGAGATTGCATCTACCTCAATTTCAGTTCCTCTTATGTATTTATCTATAAGTACAGGATGTGCCGTAGATAGATTAACTGCCTCTTTCATATATTTTTCAAGAGTAGTTTTATCATATACTACTTGCATAGCTCTACCACCAATTACATAAGAAGGTCTTACTATTACCGGATATCCCAAGACTTCTACTGCTTTATAAGCTGCTTCCATACTTGTTACAGATAATCCCTTTGGTAGTGGTATATCTATATTGTTTAAAAGTTCACTGAACTTTTCTCTGTCCTCTGCTAAATCTATAGATTTAAATGAAGTCCCAAGAATGTTTATCCCCTTTTTATCAAGCATTTCTGCAAGATTTATTGCAGTTTGACCACCAAATTGAACAATTACACCATAAGGTTTTTCTTTATCAATAATATCAAGTACATTATCTATATATAAAGATTCAAAATACAATTTATCCGCTGTATCAAAATCTGTACTTACTGTTTCTGGATTATTGTTTATAATTATTGATTTATATCCAGCTTCTTTAATTCCCCAGACTCCATGAACACAGCAATAGTCAAATTCAATACCTTGACCTATTCTTATAGGACCAGATCCTAAAACTATTATTTTCTTATCATCTGATATTTCATCTTCGTCCTCATCTTCATAACAAGAGTAATAGTATGGCGTATCTGCTTCAAATTCACCACTACATGTGTCAACCATTTTATATACTGGCTTTATATTATTTTCCACTAAAATATTTGTTATTTTTTCTTCATCTATTTCTGTAAGTCTACTGATTTCTTTTACTGTAAATCCAATTTTCTTTGCTTCAATTATATTTTCTCTTGTAGCTTTTTCTTTAAGCTTATTTTCCATATCTATTATTACTTTTATGCTATTTAGGAACCATTTGTCTATTTTTGTTATATTGTGTACTTCATCTATAGAGATTCCCTTTCTCATAATTTCTGCTATAGCAAAAATTCTTTCATCATCCTGTTTCTTTATCTTATTAACAAGCTCATCTACATTTAATGCTTCAAAAGCTTCTATTCTCAAAGCACTAAACTTTCCTTCTAAGGATGTAACAGCTTTTAAAAGAGCATTGTGGAAAGTTCTATCTATAGCCATTACTTCACCAGTAGCCTTCATCTGTGTACCAAGTGTTCTAAGAGCTGTATCAAACTTATTGAAAGGCCATTTTGGTATTTTTACTACACAGTAATCCAGAGCTGGTTCAAAACAAGCACTAGAATTCTTAGTAACATAGTTTTTAAGTTCATCTAAACTATATCCTATAGCTATTTTAGCTGCAATCTTTGCTATTGGATATCCAGCGGCCTTAGATGCAAGAGCACTAGAACGACTAACTCTAGGATTTACTTCTATTACTATATAGTTGTTGCTTTTTGGATCTAATGCATATTGAATATTACATCCACCTTCTATTTTAAGGTTTCTTATAATTTTTATAGCTGCATTTCTAAGCATTTGGTATTCAGTATCTCTTAGAGTTTGAGAAGGCGCAACAACTATACTATCTCCAGTATGAATTCCAACTGGATCAATATTCTCCATGTTACATATTATTATACAGTTATCCTTTTTATCTCTAATTACTTCGTATTCAATTTCTTTCCAGCCTGCAACACTTTGCTCTAACAGAATTTGTCCTATAGGACTCATTTCAATTCCTCTACTAGATATTTCAAGCAATTCTTCCATATTTTCTGCTATTCCACCACCAGTTCCACCTAAAGTGTATGCTGGTCTTATTATTACTGGAAATCCATATTTATTTACAAAATCTACACATTCATCTACCTTAGTTGCAATTATACTTTTAGGTATAGGCTCATTTATTTCCTCCATAAGATTTTTGAACTCTTCTCTGTCTTCAGCTTTTTTTATAGCTTCACTGTTTACGCCAAGGAGTCTTACATTATACTTTTCAAGAATACCTTCATCTTTTAGTTTCATTGCAAGATTAAGTGCAGTTTGGCCACCAAATCCAGCGAGTATGCCGTCCGGTTTTTCTGTTGCTATTATTTTTTCTAAAGCACTTACTGTTAATGGTTCTATATAAACCTTATCTGCTATATGATAATCTGTCATTATAGTGGCAGGATTACTATTTACAAGAACTGTTTCTATTCCCTCTTCCTTTATGGCTTTAATAGCTTCTGTACCTGAATAATCGAATTCGGCTGCTTGACCGATGATTATCGGACCCGATCCAATAATAAGAGCTTTTTTTATTGTTTTATCTAAAGGCATATTTGTTTCCTCCAAAATCATTAGTATTATTAGTCATTTTAAAATAATAAGTTAAGAATACACTATTTTAATTACATTGCTTCGTCATTAATTGCTCCATCCATAATAGTTAGAAATTTGTCAAATAAGTATGCTGTATCTATTGGCCCCGGTGCTCCTTCTGGATGGAATTGTACTGAAAAAACTGGTAAGGATTTATGTTTCATTCCTTCAACAGTGTTGTCATTAAGATTTCTATGAGTAACTACCATACCCTTATTTTCTATACTTTTTTCATCTACTGAATATCCGTGATTTTGAGAAGTTATATATGCTTTATCTCTCTCTATGTCATAGATTCCATGGTTTCCACCTCTATGACCAAACTTTAATTTGTATGTGTCTCCACCTACAGCTAATGCCAATATCTGATGTCCAAGACATATTCCAAAGGTAGGCAATGATTTGATTAATTGCTTTACGGTTTCTACAGTTTCCGGTATTTCTTTTGGATCTCCTGGTCCATTACTTAAGAATAATCCATCTGGTTTTATCTCCATAATATCATTATAGGTTGCATCATAGGGGAATATTGTTATGTCGCAATTTCTTTGTTTTAAGTTTTCAATTATGTTTTGCTTAGCACCAAAATCCATTAATGCAACTTTAAAACCTGTTCCAGGAATATGTTTAACTTCCTTTGGGCTTACCTCTTTTACATAACTTTTACTAAGCTTTGTTTTATCCATAATTTCTTTTAACTTGTCAATAGATAATTCTTCATTTGATATTATGCACTTTGTAGCTCCACCACTTCTTATTTTTTTTGTAATTGATCTAGTATCAACATTACAAATTCCAACTATATTCATATCTTTAAGCATTGTATCTAAACTGGCTTCATTCATATAGTTTGATGGAATATCACTTACTGATTTTACAATAAATCCTTTAGCATATACTTTTTCTGATTCACTTTCAAAACTATTTGTTCCATAATTTCCGATTAAAGGATATGTCATATTTATTATTTGACCTGCATAGGATGGGTCTGTAAGTACCTCCTGATATCCTGTCATGCAAGTATTAAAAACTAATTCACCAACAGATGTACCAATTTTTCCAAAACCTTCACCGCTGTATATCGTACCATCTTCTAAATATAATATTCCTTTCATATAATACACCTCTTCTTTATATTAAAACATCATTATTAATATTTATACACTTTTTTTTATATTTATTCATAGATTAGCATAAGTTTATTTTGTCTGTCAACTCAAACTTACACATGTATGATACCTTTTTATAAAAATAGAGCCTTCTACTATGGCAGAAGGCTCTTGCATACAAAAACAAAGCTATACATATAATAATGTTGCTTTTTTTATCCAGTATATACAATTTCACCTTTTCAGCCTCTCTGGACCAAATTTAAAGGTCATATTTAATTTTCTATATAATATAATACACCATAATTATATATATATCAATTATTTATTTTTAATTTTATGCATCTAAAAAAATAACCATTTAATATGCCAATCTATCATCCTATTATTTATTTTTCTATCTTCTATTGACCTTTTAGCCATTTATTAAAGTAATTATTCCAATTTTCACCTGTAATTTCATTTACTACTCCTATAAAATCCTCAGTAGTAGTAATCCTATATTTATATCTGCTATAATACGTTTGAATTATTTTAAAGAATTCTTCATCACCAATTTTTTCTCTTAAATCATCCAGCATTACGGCACCTTTATAATATACTAACGTAGAGTACTCTATATCATCTTTAAAATCCTGTACTGGCTTTAATATTACATTTTTATCAGGATTCACTTTAGAATAAATATTATAGTAATCCTTTAACCTTAAGAAATCGACTCTGCTACTTTTTACACTTTCATTGTATATATTTTCAGAATAACATGCAAAACTTTCATCTAGCCATGCCTCATTTACTTCATCATCACCTATAACTCCATACCACCACTGATGAGCAGTTTCATGAACTACAATTGATTCATAGTAGCCACTTTTTTTATAAGATGGATCATTAGATATAAAAACTATTCCAGGATACTCCATGCCAGTTAAAAAACTGCTTTCTGCCACTGAATAGGTTTTGTATGGATATTTACCAAAGAATTTATTAAAAGTCTTTATAGAATTCTTTGCATAATTCATCTCATAGGAAAGTTCTGAATCCGTTCCAAGTCCATAACATTTTATATTTATTCCGTCTACTTTTTCCTCTTTAACTTTAAATTTATTACTGGTAGTAAAAGCAAAATCTCTTACATTTTCCTCACTAAAAGAATAGGTCTTTAAATTATTCTTAATCTTTTCCTTGCCGGCTTCACCTGTAGATGCTACTATGTAATCCTTTGGTACAGTTACATCTACCTTATAATTAGACACTGTGCTATAAAAAGGATCTCCCATGCTATAATAAGAATCTAAATGCCATCCCTTATTATCATATTCTGCTGCTATTGGATACCAATTTCCAAAATTATAGGATGTATCATAGTAACTTAACCTGTCTTTACCCTTTGGAATCTTCACTATGAAATCCAAACTTAAATCTACTTTTTTACCCGGTTTAAGTTCTTTTTCTAATGGAATTCTTAAAATTGTTTTATCTTTTCCACTTATCTCAAAATCAGATGGTTTTCCATTTGTGCATACATCTTTTATATCAATACTTCCCGCACTAAACCCTTCTGGAAAAGTTTGATTGAATCCAAATTGAGATGGTGTAGTAGCTCTCTCTTTATATGCATTAGGATAAACATGAAAATACACTTCTTTAAGAGGCACTTTACTTTTATTTACATAAATTAATTTTTCCTTTCCAGTTAAAGTTTTAAGTTTAGTATCCAATTTCACATCTAATTTATACTGATTTTTCAAAAAATCAATTTTTGTACTGCTCTCCTGTGCAGGCTTTATTAAATTTATGTTTTTTACTGCTGGGCTACTGGGATTGAATACTTGAGCACTTCGATTTTCATTTCCACATCCTGCTATTAATAACATTATAACTGCAAATACACATATAATACTCCATATCTTTTTCATCATAAACATTCCTCCTGAATGAAAGTTTATGTAAAATTCAATCATATCATACAGATTAATTTATTTTTTATTTCGCCGCTATTTACTGACTGCATTCATCCAAAAAAAATAGTGGTAGACCGAAATCTACCACTTTAAATATTTAAAAAGTTCTTAAATTTTTATTGAAAACTATATCAATTAAACTATATTTCTACTACCTGGTTTTATGTACTCTAATCCCTTTGCGCAAAGAGGGCAATTCTCTTTTTCATAGCTTTCTATTTCAAGCTTAACAGCACTATATATAGGGAATTCAGTTTTTACATCCTTGGTTCTTCTGTCAACTATACAGCATAGAGCAACTACTTCTGCTCCAAGCTTTCTTAAAATATCCACTACTTCAAGAGAAGACTTCCCTGTAGTAATAACATCTTCTGAAATTATTACTTTATCTCCTTTTTTTACTTCAAACCCTCTTTTAATAGTCATTTTCCCGTCTACTCTCTCAGCAAAAATTCCAGGTTTGCCTGTTTGCCTTGCTAATTCATAAGAGACTAATACTCCTCCCATAGCAGGTCCAACGATTATATCAAAATCTACATCCTTTATTTTATCTGTAATTACGCTTATAACTTTTGCAGCCTTATCTGGATGTTGTAACAATTTAGCACATTGACAATATTTTTCGCTATGTCTTCCTGATGATAATAAAAAATGACCCTCTAAAAGTGCTTCTGATTCTCTTAAGATTTCTATGACCTTGCTTTCTGTATTTTCCATAATTATACACTCTCCTTAGTTATATTATAAATAATTTTCTTTTAAATAGTCTATTTAATTATACCTGTTATTTCTGACAAATTCTTTATTCCTTCTTTTTTCATGAATTTTTCAATATCATCTATTATATCAAGACATATATCTGGCTTCATGAAATTAGCTGTTCCAACCTGTACTGCTGTTGCTCCTGCCATAATAAATTCTAAAGCATCTTTTCCACTAGATATTCCACCCATACCAACTACAGGTACATCTACAGCCTTTGCAACTTCATATACCATTCTTAAAGCTATTGGTTTTATACAAGGACCCGAAAGACCTGCACTTATATTATCAAATACAGGTTTTCTTTTATTTATGTCAATTGCCATTGCCTTAAAAGTGTTAACTAAAGATATGGAATCAGCCCCTGCCTCAGTACATTTAACAGCCATGTCTACTATATCTTCTGCATTTGGTGATAATTTTACCATAAGAGGTTTATGACATAGTTTTCTAACTTTGCTAACTACATCAAAGGCAACCTTTGACTTTATACCAAAAGCCATACCACCATGTTTCACATTTGGACAAGAAATATTAAGTTCTATAATGTCAACATCTGTCTTATCTAATAATTCTATACCCTTCTCATAGTCTTGTGTAGTTCCACCGCCTAAATTAGCTATTACAACTGTATTAAGTTTTTTCATATCCTGAAGCTCTTCTTTTATGAAATGCTCAACTCCTGGGTTTTGAAGACCTACACTATTCATTATACCGCTAGCCACTTCATAAATTCTCATGCCATCATTTCCTTCTTTAGGATTAATAGTTAATCCCTTTGAAGAAATACCACCAAGCTTCCCTACATTAAAATAATTAATGTACTCATTTCCAAAACCAAAAGTTCCAGAAGCCGCTATTACAGGATTTTTAAAATTCACTCCACAAATGCTAACATTAGTCATTTAACACAAGCTCCTCTCCTAAAAATACAGGTCCCTCTTTACAAGACCTCTTTCTTCCATCCTTAGTTTTGCAGGTACATACAAGACATGCCCCAATTCCACATGCCATTCTGTTTTCCATAGATACATATAATGGTATATCTTTCTCATTACACATTTTTATTACTTTTGCCATCATTATTTCTGGACCACAACAGACAACCACATCGTATTTTTCCACATTAAGTATATCTGTAACAAAACCTTTATGTCCAACCTCGCCATTTTCTGTGGATAAATAAAAGTTATTAACATATTTTTCCACATTATCCACAGTTCTGCTACTATTTCTAAAACCTGCATATAAATCTACCGAACAATTTTTTAATTCTTTTGATAAGTAGAGCATAGGTGCTATTCCTATCCCTCCAGCTACTAATGCAACTTTTCCATGTATCTTTTCTAAATCAAAGCCATTTCCTAAAGGTCCAGTAAGTTTTATCTCATCACCTTTTTTTAATCTAGCTAATATTTCTGTACCTCTTCCAAATGTTCTATATAGAAACTTTATTTTCTCTGAGTCTTTATCATATATACTTATAGGTCTAGACAATACGGGCTCAATATCCCAAGCCCTTAATAAATAAAATTGACCAGGTCTTCCTTCAAAATTTCCCTCTATAGTAATTTCATATATATCATCTTCTATTTTTTCATTGCTATATACACTTTTCACCATATATTTTTCGCTCATGAATTTCCTCCAAACTCCATATTTCTAACCTATGTTTTTTAAGGCATATGAAAATTAATACTAAGTGGAAGATGCCACGTATATTTTCAATTCAACAAAAAACAGATTCTGTTGATGCAATAGAATTGAAAATAGACTAGCATACTCACTTATTTATTTTTTGAATATGACCTAATATCATCCCTCATAATTATAGCAGCATTTCTTGCACACTGCTCAAATTTATGTTCTCCGTCTTCAACTTTTTTATATGCAAGAAGTATACCTCTTGAAGAATTCACAATACCACCATTTCCATTAGACAAATAGTTAGCTACTTCTTCGGCAGTTCCACCCTGAGCTCCATAGCCTGGTATAAGGAAAAATGTAGATTTATATTTATCTCTTATTTCTTTTCCTTCAAACCCTGTAGTACATCCAACCACAGCACCTATAGAACTATATTCGCATTCTCCTAAATATTCTTTACCTATATCATTTATTTTCTTACCTACAACATTGTATACTCTATCGTTATCAACAGTACTGATGTATTGTATATCCTTTGAACCTGGATTCGAAGTTCTTAATAATATGAACACACCTTTTTCTTTATCTCTAATGTAAGGAGTGTATGGCTCTACACTATCAAATCCCATATATGGATTTAGCGTTACAAAATCACTTTCAAAATCTCCCTCAAAGTGAGCTTTTGCATACATTTCAGCAGTCTTTGCTATATCCCCTCTTTTTATATCTGCTATGGATATAGCTTTTTGAGACTTTATATATTCTAAGGTTTTCTTATATGCATTAAGTCCTTTGATTCCATAAGCTTCATAATATGCAATTTGAACCTTATAACAAGCTACTGCGTCTAAAGTTTCATCTATTATTTTCTTATTGAAATTGAATATTGCATCCTCAATATTATTATATTTATTTAAAAAATAACTTGGTATGTAATCTATATCCGTATCTAATCCTAAACAAACGTGTCCGTTTTTTGCAACCTTTTGGTAAAGCTCATCTATAATCATAATTCCGTTCCTCCTATATACCTTGAAATACAGTTTTACCTGACTTTATTGTTCTAATAACACTTCCGTACACTTCCATACTATCAAATGGTGTATTTTTACCTTTTGACTGAAAATCCTTAGAGTCCACAGTATATTTGTTATTCAAATCTACAATTACTAAATCACCATCATAACCTATAGCCACTCTTCCCTTATTAAGTCTTAGTATTTCTGAAGGATTTTTAGACATTATTTTTGAAAGATTATTTATAGTTAAATTTCCTTCCTTAACAAGCTTTGTGTAGCATACAGAAAAGGAAGTTTCTATACCAGATATTCCACAAGCACCCTTTTCTTTATCTTCTTTTGTATGAGGTGCATGGTCTGTACCTATAGCATCCACATATCCATCATGAATAGCTTTTATAAGATAATCTACATCTTCTTGTTCCCTAATTGGTGGATTCACCTTATATTTATCTTCTCCTGTTAAAGCTATATGGTGTGGAGTAACTTCACAAGTTATATTAAAGCCTTCTTTTTTAGCATCAATAATATCCTTCATAGCCTCTTTTGTACTTACATGAGATAGATGTAGATGAGCACCTGTAAATTTAGCTAAAGCAATATCTCTTGATGTCATCATATTTTCGGAAAGTCTAGTACTTATAGGTGTTATTTCCTCATCCTCGGCATGAGACATTACTACAAAATTTCTCTTTTTAGCTACCATCATAGCATCAGCCATAATTTTCCCGCTGTATACACCTTTTCCGTCATCAGATATACATTTAACAGAATCATCTATATCAGACAGATGGCTTATATCCTTTCCATGAAGATCTCTAGTTATACTAACAGTTTGATGCACATCTATAAGCCCTACTTTTTTAGCCTTGCCTGTAACATAATTTACAGTTTCCATATCACTGCATATAGGCTTAGTATTTCCCATAAGGTTCACAGCCGTATATCCACCTCTAACTGCTGCTTTACTACCTGTTTCTATGTCCTCTTTGTATTCTAAACCTGGATCTCTAAAATGGCTGTGTAAATCTACAAAAGAAGGCATAACTGTATACCCTTTAGCATCTATAGCTTCACAGTTTTTATCTAAATTATGGCCAATTTCTTTTATAATTCCGTCCTTAATATATATATCTCCAACAAAATCTGACGCCCAATCTATAACTCTTCCGTTCTTTATTAAAAGCTCCATAGCTTTCTCCCCTTATTATTAAATGTTAGTCATTATAAATGACCACAACACTAACCTATTTTCATATACCTTATACTGTCACTATTTCATCACAATATTCACATCTATATTCACCCTTTTCCTTATCTACAAGGTGGAATATATGAGGTACATACTTTTCAATAGAAGTTATACACCTAGGATTCTTGCACTTTATTACATTTTCAACTCTTTCTGGCAAACTTAGTTTCTTCTTTTCCTTAATGCTTTCATTTTCTATTATATTAACAGTGATGTTAGGATCTAGGAGCCCAAGCATTTTAAAATCTAAATCTATTACATTTTCAATCTTGATTATATCTTTTTTGTCATTTTTTGTACTAGTAACATTCATTATTAAAGCTGTAGGGAAATCTGCATCTTGAAGATTTAAGTAGTTGTAAATTTTTATTCCATGACCGGCTTTTATATGATCTATAACTATACCGCTTTTTATACTATTTATTGTAATCAATTAACACACCCCCAAAAGTTTAGCAATTAATGCCATTCTTACATACATGCCAAATTTCGCCTGCATAAAATAACAAGCTCTTTCGTCTTCATCTACTTCGTAAGATATCTCATTAACTCTTGGAAGGGGATGTAGTATTATCATATTCTTTTTTGCATTATCTAGCTTTTCTTTATTTAATATATAACTATCTTTCAATCTTATATAATCTTCCTCATTAAAGAACCTTTCTCTTTGCACTCTTGTCATATACAAAATATCCAATTTATCTATTACATCTTCTAATTTTTTTGCTTCTATATATTCTATATTATTTTTTTCAAGTATTTCTTTTTTTATGTATTCAGGTATTTTCAGTTCTCGTGGTGAAATTAACACAAGTTTATTATTTTTATATCTTGATAATGCTTTTATTAGAGAATGAACAGTTCTTCCAAATTTTAAGTCCCCGCATATACCAATTGTTGAATTAGAAAGATTTCCTTTCATTTTTCTTATGGTAAGAAGATCTGTTAATGTTTGAGTTGGATGTTGATGTCCTCCGTCTCCTGCATTTATAACAGGAATTTCAGAATACATGGAAGCTATTTTAGGTGCGCCCTCTTTAGAGTGCCTCATAGCAACTATATCTGCATAGCAGGATACTACTCTTATAGTATCAGCTACAGTTTCACCTTTTGAAACGGAGCTTGAATTTGGTTCAGAAAAACCAACTACTTGACCACCAAGTCTTAACATTGCAGCTTCAAAGCTAAATCTAGTTCTTGTACTTGGTTCATAAAAAAGTGTAGCCAAAATTTTACCGTTTGCCTTATTAAGATAGTTTTTAGGATTTTCTATTATATCATCTGCTAGAGAAAATATTTCCTCAAGTTCCTCTGTAGTAAAATCCATAGGATCAATTAAACTTCTTCCTTTTAACATAATACTCCTCCTTCTTAGTCTCACTGTACTAAATTTAAAGGTATAAAAATTGATAAAATCAATTTCCACTTCCATTTTTTTAATTACATATTTGTTTTTATACAATAAAAAATGCCTCCACAACAGAAGGCATAGGAATCCCTATTCACGGTACCTTCCCAGTCTCACAGGACTGAATTTAAAGGCTCACTTATTATTGAATATGATATCATACCAAAATATCAATGTCAATGAACATTATAAGTTATTACTTAAAGTACTTTTGAAATAAATATTAATTTTTGTTATTTTTTACTTTTTGTTAAAATTGTTATAGAAAAAATTGTCCTAAACTATTAAAATAGATAATGTGTATTAATAAGGAAAGGATTGTGTTAAATTTGGTAGAACATATTATAAATATCTTAATTCTCATATTGGACAAACTAGGTTATTGGGGAACATTTTTAGGTATGTTATTTGAAAGTGCCTGTATTCCTATTCCCAGCGAAATTATTTTACCCTTTGGAGGTTATTTAAGTTTTAAAGGTCATCTGAATTTAATACTCATGATAATTTCAGGTACATTAGGGGGAACTATTGGCTCTATTATAGCTTATTTAATAGGCTCTCGAGGTGGTAGACATCTTGTAGAAAAATATGCAAGTAAACTCCATTTATCAAAAGAGAAGATTGAAAAAAGTGATGCCCTGTTTAATAAGTATGGTGACAAAATAATATTTTTTTCAAGACTCCTTCCTATTGTTAGGACATTCATATCTTTACCTGCTGGAGTAGCTAAAATGAACTTTTCAAAATTCGTATTATATACTGTGGTTGGTTCCGCAATATGGACAGCCTTTCTAGGATACCTAGGATTTATGATGGGTGAAAATTGGAAGATCATACATTCTTATTATCACTATGCAGACATAGTTGTAGCTATATTAATAGTAGCATTTATCATATATAAATTTGCTACAAGGAAAAAAACTGTAAGTGAATAAATTAACTTTAAATAATATAAAGCTGCAATACTACGTGT
>NZ_BAEV01000024.1 GCF_000246895.1 Clostridium arbusti SL206
GACTTACGCCAAGTTAGTCAGGTTAAAGAATTTCTATAGATAATTCATATAAATTTAGAGGAAGTTTAAATTTATACTAAATAAGATTCATTTACATAGAAGTATAATTACATTATTGACATTGGACATCATACATCATACAATAAATACATACAACTAAGAATATATTATAGAGGTGTTCATATTATGAATAGCGATTCAGTAACTAAAAGTGCACCTAAACGTGCATTATTCCATGCTCTTGGATTAACAAATGAGGAAATGAAAAAGCCTTTGATCGGTATTGTTAGCTCTAAAAATGATATCGTTCCAGGACATATGAATTTGGACAAGATTGTAGATGCAGTAAAACTTGGTGTAGCAATGGCTGGGGGGACTCCCTTTGTATTTCCTGCTATTGCAGTATGCGATGGCTTGGCAATGGGGCATCAGGGAATGAAATATTCTCTTGCCACAAGAGAATTGATTGCGGATTCTACAGAAGCTATGACACTAGCTCATGCATTTGATGCTTTAGTTATGGTTCCAAATTGTGATAAAAATGTTCCTGGATTATTAATGGCAGCGGCTAGATTAAATATTCCAACCATATTTGTAAGTGGTGGACCAATGCTTGCAGGAAAAGTGGATGGGCATAAAGTCAGTTTCTCTAGTGTATCTGAAGCAGATGGTGCATTTAATGCAGGAAAAATTACAAAGGAAAAATTAGAGGAATTTGAAAATAAAGCCTGTCCAACTTGCGGCTCATGTTCTGGTATGTACACAGCTAACAGTATGAATTGTTTAACAGAAGTACTTGGAATGGGATTACAGGGTAATGGAACTGTTCCAGCAGTGTATTCAGAACGTATTCAGCTTGCAAAGCGTGCAGGTATGCAAATCATGGAATTATTTAAAAAGAACATAAAACCGAGAGACATCATGACTAAAGATACCTTTATAAATGCTTTAACTATGGATATGGCCTTGGGTTGCAGTACTAATAGCATGCTTCATCTTCCTGCAATTGCCCATGAATGTGGTATTGAGTTAAATGTTGATATTGCAAATGAAATCAGTGAAAAAACACCTAATCTTTGTCATCTTGCACCTGCAGGACATAATTATGTTGAAGAGCTTAATGAAGCAGGCGGTATTTATGCAGTTATGAATGAAATCAATAAATTGGGTTTACTTAGAACGGATTTGATTACATGTACGGGTAAAACCGTAGGAGAAAATATTGCAGGTTGCATTAACAAAAATACAGAGGTAATTAGAACTGTAGAAAATCCTTACAGTAGGACTGGGGGAATTGCTGTATTAAAAGGTAATTTAGCACCTAACTCATGTGTTGTGAAGCGTTCTGCGGTTTCAACTGAAATGCTAAAGCACCAAGGCCCTGCAAGAGTTTTTGATTGTGAAGAAGATGCCATGGAAGCAATAAACTCTGGGAAAATTATAGCAGGTGATGTTGTGGTTATACGTTATGAAGGACCTAAAGGAGGCCCTGGTATGAGAGAAATGCTGAATCCAACATCTGCAATTATGGGACGTGGTCTTGGTGAAAGTGTAGCACTTATTACAGATGGACGCTTTAGTGGTGCAACTAGGGGGGCAGCAATTGGACATGTATCTCCAGAAGCCGCAGTAGGTGGAAATATTGCGTTGATAGAAGATGGAGATATTATTCGTATTGATATTATGGCGAATAGGATTGACTTTGTAATAAGTGATACTGAACTAGAAAAACGTAGAGCAAACTGGAAGCCTAGAAAGCCAAAAATTACAACAGGATATCTTGCAAGATATGCAGCTTTAGTTACATCAGGGAATAGAGGAGCTGTTTTAGAAGTATGTAAGGCATGTGAAAATAAATAGTAAGTCAAAGATGCGACGAGTATTTTGAATCCAACAAGGAAGCAGGTTCCGAAGATAGTTTGGCTATCTAAGGGTTCTGCTGACGCAGTAGGATTCAAAATAGGCTAGCATACTGACTAGTTATTTATTTGAATATGCCTAAGTTTTAATTGAATTTACAGTATTTTTAAATGGATAATACAATTAAGATAATAATTTACAGTTAAAATCCTTATTAAAAATAGTATTATCCCTTATCTAAAAAGTGCTATAATTACCTTAAATATAAGAGAGGTAATAATATGAGTGATAAAATCAATAAAGAAAAATTAGTAAAGAAGATACTGGATAACGATAGAGATTTAGATGGATCTAATATTAGCGAAGAATTAATACATGAACTTATAAGTGGAAAGATTTCAAAAAATATAAATAATATTCATGATGAAAAGCTTACAATTGGACAAAAAGTTGCAGATAAAATTGCTTCCTTTGGTGGAAGCTGGCCATTTATAATAAGTTTTGTAACTGTACTTGTAGTTTGGATAGTAGTAAATGCAGTTTTGTTATCAAGAAAGGCATTTGATCCTTATCCATTTATATTGTTAAATTTAGCACTATCCTGTGTTGCAGCTATACAAGCGCCTATAATTATGATGTCACAGAATCGTGAGTCTGAAAAGGATAGGTTAACTGCTGCTAATGACTATCTTGTAAATCTAAAGTCAGAGATTATAATAGAGGACTTACATAAGAAGATCGATATACTAATGGAGCAGCAAGAAGAAAATAAGAAAAACATAGAATTATTATTAAAAGTAAAAAAATAGTATAGAGAACGGTACACTCATAATAGTGTGTGCCGTTTTTTTTAGTTACTAAATCTATTTTTTTACTATAGTATATTTTTACTTTTAACTTATATTTTTAATATTTTTAACATTTTATATTTAAATATGTATTTTAATATTGACATCAAATATAATTGTATTATAATATATATATCATAGTAATCTTATAAGATTACTATGAAAAATTATTACATAGATATTCAGGGGGTAATAATATGAAAAAATTATGTATTAAGTCAGAATGCTTAGAATTAGCATTTTGATAAATCAAATTATTTTTAAACACAAATAGGGGGGGCTCTTTATGAAAAAAATTAAGTTTGGTATTTTAATTTCATTAATTAGTATTTTGACATTGTTAACTTTTGCCGGATGTGGAAATAAGAATAGTGGAGAAGCAACAAATGAAAAAAAATCAGCTGAAAAAAAGCCAGTGGAACTTTTAAACGTTTCCTATGATCCAACTAGGGAATTATATGTGGAATACAATAAAGCCTTTGCGAAATATTGGAAAGGAAAAACTGGTCAAGATGTAACTATAAAACAATCCCATGGTGGTTCTGGGGCACAGAGTAGGTCCATCATACAAGGCCAAGAAGCGGATGTTGCTACTTTGGCTCTAGCCTACGACGTAGATGCAATTCAAAAGGAAGGACTAATTAATGAAGGATGGATGAAAAAACTTCCAGATAATAGTGCTCCGTATACATCAACTATAGTATTTCTTGTTAGAAAAGGAAATCCTAAAAATATAAAGGATTGGGATGACTTAACAAAGAAGGGAGTTTCAATTGTAACTCCAAATCCTAAAACTTCTGGTGGTGCTAGATGGAACTATCTTGCTGCTTGGGGATATGCTTTAAAGAAGAATAATAATGATCAAGATAAAGCTAAAGATTTTGTTAAACAGATATATGGAAATGTTGAAGTATTGGATTCAGGAGCAAGAGGTGCTACTACTACTTTTGTTGAAAGAGGAGTAGGAGATGTTCTTATAGCTTGGGAAAATGAAGCTTATCTATCTGTAAAGGAATTAGGTGCAGATAAATTTGATATAGTTGTACCATCTATAAGTATACTTGCTGAACCATCAGTAGCGGTTGTAGATAAAGTTGCTGACAAAAAAGGCACTAAAGAAGTTGCACAAGAGTATTTAAAATATCTATATTCTAAAGAGGGTCAGGAAATAGCTGCAAAAAACTACTATCGTCCAAGAGATAAAGAAATTGCTGAAAAATATAAAAATAACTTCGCTAAAGTAAATTTATTTACTATTGATGATGAATTTGGCGGATGGGCTAAAGCTCAAAAGACTCATTTTGCTGATGGAGGAACATTTGATCAGATATATCAACCTAAAAAATAATACTATGATATCAATGAATCTTAATTAGTGGGAATTTGTACTCCCGCTAAGTTTAGATGAATTATCCAGGGACGTGTCGCTATTATCTCCACCTTTTGAGGGTGGAGTATTATAGCGACTAGTCATCAGATAAACAGAAATCTAAGTTTCAGATTGTAATTATTATTCTGAAACTTAGAATTTATTATATATTTTTATGATGCTTTTATTGACACCGGAGTTAAAGAGTTATTGGATAAACATATGGGGAGGCGACATAAGTGGCTAAAAAAACAAGAGTTATTCCGGGGTTTGGTATATCTATGGGATTAGCTATTTTATATTTGAGCTTAATAGTTTTAATTCCACTTAGTACAGTATTAATTGAAACATCTAAAGGGGGACTTGTAGAATTTTTAAAAATTATAACAGATCCAAGAACAGTAGCATCATACAAAGTGAGTTTTGGTTGTGCATTTTTAGCTGCTGCAATAAATGTTGTATTTGGATTAATTATTGCTTGGGTATTAGTAAGGTATGATTTCCCTTTTAAAAAATTTTTAGATGGATGCATAGATTTGCCCTTTGCCCTTCCTACAGCTGTTGCAGGTATTTCATTAACAACACTTTACTCAAAAAATGGGTGGCTTGGTTCTATACTAGCTAAGTTTGGTATACAGGGAGCATTTTCAACCTTTGGAATTACTGTGGCATTAGTATTTATAGGTATACCATTTGTTGTACGTACTGTACAACCTGTTTTAGAAAATTTAGATTCTAGTATAGAGGAAGCAGCTTCTATTTTAGGTGCATCCAGGATACAGGCTTTTGTAAGGATAATATTTCCACAACTTATTGCACCTCTTCTAACTGGATTTTCACTTGCTTTTGCAAGAGGAATAGGAGAATATGGTTCTGTTGTGTTTATAGCAGGTAATAAACCTATGAAAACTGAAATAGCACCACTTTTAATAATGACTAAACTTGAACAATTTGATTATTCAGGAGCTACAGCTATAGCCTTAGTTATGCTGATATTTTCATTTTTCATGTTATTTGTTATAAATTTAATTCAATGGAGAGCCAACAAGTATAGATAAGGGGTGAAAAAATTGGAAAAAGGATATTATACTAAATCTAAAGCAATTAAGTTCTTACTTATAGCAATAACAATAATATTTCTATTTATAATGCTTGGAATGCCATTGATATTAATATTTATACAGGCTTTTAGAAAAGGCAGAGAAGCATATATAGCAGCTATTACAGATATAAATACTCTTTCAGCTATAAGGCTTACTTTAGTGGCTTCTGGAATAGCAGTTTTGCTAAATACAATATTTGGAGTCATAATGGCCTTTGCTGTAACAAAGTTTAAATTTCGTGGTAGAAATTTTTTAATTACATTAATAGATCTTCCCTTTGCTATTTCACCAGTTATAGCTGGATTAATATATGTACTCACATTTGGTAGAGGAGGTTTATTTTATGACATTTTATTTGCAAATGACATAAAAATAATATTTGCCTTGCCGGGTATAGTATTAGCAACAGTATTTGTAACTTTCCCTTTTGTAGCTAGGGAAATAATACCTTTAATGATTGCTCAGGGTACTGATGAGGAGGAAGCGGCAGCATCTATGGGAGCAAATTTATGGACAATATTTAGAAGGATAACACTTCCTAATATAAAATGGGCTCTTTTATATGGAGTTGTATTATGTAGTGCACGTGCCATAGGAGAATTTGGAGCGGTTTCTGTAGTATCTGGGCATATAAGAGGGGAAACCAACACCCTACCATTACACGTAGAAATATTATACAATGAATATCAGTTTTCTGCATCTTTTGCAGTATCATCACTCTTAGTATTTATAGCGGTTATTATTTTAATTTTAAGAAATATTATCGAATGGAAAGCGAAAAAAGAGGTGAGATAAAATGTATGTTGAAGTTAAAAATCTTAATAAAAAGTTCGGAAATTATAAAGCATCAAGAAATGTATCATTTGAAATAGAACGTGGGAAATTAATAGGACTATTAGGACCTAGTGGAAGTGGTAAAACTACAATACTTCGTATTATTGCAGGTCTTGAAACTGCTGATAGTGGTGAAATATATATTGATGGAAAATTAGTTAATGATATAGCTCCGGGCAAAAGAGGAATAGGATTTGTTTTTCAAAACTATGCGCTTTTTAGAAATATGACAGTTTATCAAAACGTAGCTTTTGGACTTTCGATTAAAAAGGTAAATAAAAATGAGATAAAGAAGAGAGTATTAGAATTAATAGAACTTGTAGGGCTTAAAGGGTTAGAAAAGAGATATCCTAGTCAATTATCCGGAGGGCAGAGACAGAGAGTTGCTTTTGCTAGGGCCCTTGCACCAAACCCACAATTGCTTCTTTTAGATGAGCCTTTTGCAGCCATTGATGCTAAGGTAAGAAAAGAACTTAGAACATGGCTTAAACAGATGATACACAAGTTAGGTATAACAAGTATTTTTGTGACCCATGATCAGGAAGAAGCAGTAGAAGTAGCAGATGAGATTATCATAACTAATTTAGGAACCGTTGAGCAGAAAGGAGAGCCTGTAGAGATATATAAAGAGCCTAAAACTGCTTTTGTAGCAAAATTTATTGGTGAATCTAATGTTATTGAAAACTTTGAAGAATTTAAGGCATTTAAGGATATACCACAAGGATCCAAAGCTATTATAAGACCAGAATTTATTCAGATTGGCAAAAAAGGTGAAGTGCAATATGTATCTGCCTCTGATAAAGGTATAGTTACTGACATTTCTTTTGCCGGTTCTAATTGGATAATTACTGTTAAAATAGGAAATATCGAAATTACAGGTACTCGTTCCTTAGAGCAAAGTGCTTTTAAGTTAGGTGATGAGGTATTGGTTCTTATACACAGATTGTACTTATTTAATGACAATAAGGTAGAGATCGTTGAAAATAAATTAAAGATTGATCCTATGCCAGTATATATATAAAACTTAAAAATATAGAATTATTATTGAAAGCAAGAAAATAATATAAAAAACGGTACACTCATAATATTGTGTACCGTTTTTCAGTTGTCAAATTTTAAAAACAAAATCCGTGTATAGGGTTGTTTAATTTTCCGTAGAAAAATTTACAATTACAGTTTAACTAACTTATTTGTTGAATCAATATAGAAGCATTGTCATTGATTTGGGTTCCACCTACTAAAGTTTGTAAGGTGACTGCAGCAGCACTAGTATGGTTTCTTATAGTTAACGTATCACCGGCGGCAGATGTAATAATTACCATGCCAGGATTAGGTTGAGTGCCAGCTCCAGAGCCATAGGTTGCACCAGAAACCGGAGCACCATTTTGGAATAGAGTAAATTGATTTGGTTCTACACCTGCAACATTAAACCATATTGCATAGTCTCCTGCATTAACAAGGGCAATTGAAGCTGTATCTTGTGCATGTGTTATGCCTGCTGTGAGGATACCGTTAGTACTAAAGATAATATCTGCTTCTAATGGTACAACTTGAGCAGCTAAGTTGTAAATGTACGCATATGCTGATAATCCTTGACCAACAGGACCGATAGCACCAGTAGCACCAACAGGACCAACAGGACCAGTAGGCCCAGCAGCACCGGTAGGTCCAGTAGGGCCGATAGCACCAGTAGGGCCGGTAGCACCCCGACTATCATGAGCTTCCCAATGATAATACTCTGAACCATTATTATCCATAAATTTACCTCCTGATTATTGCTATTTTATTTTAATTGTCACTATAGATTATGAAAATAAAAACAAGCTGTTACTGATGTTGTCATAATACTGTGAATAAAGGAAACCCACAACTTATGAATATATAATTGTATTTCATGTAGTTTTTTTTGCATTTCATTCAACATTTAATAATTTTGTATTGAATTAATATATAATTTAAAAAAAGAAAATGTTTACAACAATATAAAAATATTATTTAGTTACTATATTAATCTAGATAAAATTAGAATATGAATGTAAGGAGAATTTTAAAATGAAAAGCACATCAGAAAAACGCTGGTTAATAGCAATAGGTACAGTGATCTGTCAATTGGGTCTAGGAACAATCTATACTTGGAGTTTATTTAATGGACCTCTTGTAAATAAGTTTGGATGGCAACTAAATAAAGTAGCTCTTACATTTTCCATTACAAGTTTTGCTCTAGCATTTGCCACATTATTTGCAGGTAAGCTTCAAGATAAACTGGGAATTAGAAAACTTATAACAATTACTGGAATAATACTGGGTATTGGTTTATTCTTAACATCTAAAGTCAGTTCACTATCTATGCTATATATTACTGCAGGTGTGATTGTTGGAGCTGCAGATGGTATTGCATATATTATTTCACTTTCAAATTGTATTAAGTGGTTTCCAGAGAAAAAGGGTCTTATATCAGGTATTTCTGTAGGAGCCTATGGAACTGGAAGTTTGGTATTTAAATATATTAATGGAGGTTTAATTAGCAGCAAGGGTGTTTCAGAAGCATTCTTATATTGGGGTATTATAGCAATGGTGTTAGTAGTAAGTGGCGCTCAATTATTAAAGAATGCACCATCTCAAAAGGTTAGTGCTAATAATTCAAATGAAAATAACTTTACTGTAAAGGAAATGCTAAAAACTAAAGAAGCTTATCTTTTATTTACAATATTCTTTACAGCATGTATGAGTGGTCTTTATCTAATAGGAATTGTTAAAGATATAGGTGTCCAATTGGTTGGGATTAAACCAGATATGGCTGCAAATGCCGTAGCTATGGTAGCAATATTTAATACAGCAGGAAGAATTATATTGGGTGCGCTATCAGATAAAGTAGGTAGATTAAAAGTAGTATTATTCTCACTTACAGTTACTGCTATCTCTGTGTTTGTATTGAGTTTTGTACATTTAGACTTTGGAATTTTCTTTGCCTGTGTTGCTGGAATCGCATTTTGTTTTGGTGGAAATATTACAGTCTTTCCTGCTATAGTAGGTGATTTCTTCGGCTTGAAAAATCATAATAAGAACTATGGAATTATATATCAAGGATTCGGATTAGGAGCACTTTCAGGATCATTTATAGGAGCACTGCTAGGAGGCTTCAAAATTACATTTGTAGTTGTAGGGGTATTGTGTATTATTTCAGTTCTTATAGCAGCCACAATAAGAATTCCTAAAAGAATTAAGGACACTAATAGCAATAATTTAGAAGTACATAAAGAAGCTGGTGAAAGAGTATTGATTAGCTAAAAATAGCCTAGCATACTAACTAGTTATTTATTTGAATGTGCCTAATTAGAAAAGCAGTAAACTATTTCCTTAAAAAGCGTCATAGTAGTAAATAATATTTAAAAATTGCTCACTTGTATTTTGTATACCATAATATTAAAATTATATATAAGGCATTTTTGTTTTCATATTTATTTCCAGAGATGCCTGAACTTAAAGATAAGAACTTATGCTTTAAATAAGATATAGGAAATATAAAGTGAGAGGTGTTTATATGGTAAATTTTAATTATTCTATTCCAACTAAAGTGTTTTTTGGAAAAGGCCAGATAAGTGTATTACCTGATGAAATAAAAAAATATGGTTCAAAAGTGCTTCTTGTATATGGTGGAGGAAGTATAAAAAGAAATGGAATTTATGACGATATTATCAATGGATTAAAGAAGAATTCCATTTCATTTTGGGAACTTTCTGGCGTTGAGCCAAACCCTAGAATAACAACGGTAAGAAAGGGTGTTGAAATCTGCAGGGAACATAAAATAGATATTGTACTTGCAGTTGGAGGAGGAAGTTCTATTGATTGTGCCAAAGTTATAGCAGCTGGATATTATTATGATGGGGATGCCTGGGATATTGTTAAGGATTCAAGTAAAATTTCTAAGGTACTTCCTATTGCAAGTGTATTAACTTTAGCTGCAACTGGTTCTGAGATGGATATTTTTGGCGTCATTACAAATATGGATACTAATGAAAAGATTGGAGTTGGTCATCCTGATATGGTACCAAGGTTTTCAGTATTAGATCCAACTTATACTTTCAGTGTACCTAGTAGTCAGACCGCAGCAGGTACTGCAGATATTATGAGTCATATTATGGAGTCGTATTTTAGCAGCACAAAAGAGGCATTTTTACAGGATAGAATGGCCGAGGCCATGCTGAAGACCTGCATAAATTATGGGAAAAAAGCTATGGATGAACCTGAAAACTATGAAGCAAGGGCAAACTTAATGTGGACTTCCAGTCTTGCAATAAATGGACTTCTAAGCTATGGGAAAGATAAAAATTGGGTTGTTCATCCTATGGAGCATGAACTCAGTGCCTATTATGACATTACTCATGGAGTTGGTCTTGCAATTTTAACTCCTTATTGGATGAAATACATTCTAGATGACAGCACTGTAGATAAATTTGTAGAATTTGGAGTAAATGTTTGGAATATAGATTCAAGTAAAGATAAATACGATATAGCCAATACTGCAATTAATAAAACAAGAAAATATTTCGATTTACTTGGAATTCCATCAAGACTAAGTGAAGTGGGAATTAAAGAAGATAAGCTGGAAGAGATGGCAAAACAATCTGTTAGAAAAGGCAAAATAGGTAGTCTAAAACCAATAGATTATGAAGATGTTCTTAATATCTTTAAGGCTGCACTATAGATAAAATGAAATTAAAATTACACCCCAGGGGTGTAAAAAATGGAAAATTTACAAATTTAAGAAGATAAAAGCTTGCGAAATTAAAATTCACAAGCTTTTTATACTTATATGAAGTAAAAATTTATGGGAAGTATATATTTAGAAGAAATTTGAACATAAAAATTTTATATAGAATGATATATTAATCTAACAATATCCTTTATAATATATTTTACTTGTATTATAGAATAAATGTAAAACTTTATTTTAAAACATAACCATGACAAGGGGTTCTGTACCTTGTAGACTAACTAGATATTAAAGGGAGATGAAAGTATGAATACAAAATATGTGGTTATTATTCAATGTGATATTGCACATAAAAGATGCAGCGGCTTTGCCTGTACTAATGCCTACTATAATAGAGATGAATTATTTAAAGACTATGATGATAATACGAGATATATTTCTTTTACCTGCGGAGGATGCTGTGGAAAGACAATTGCTTCTAAATTAGAACATTTTTCGAAAAAGTTAAAAGCTAAAAATAATATAGATAAGAGTGAAGTAGTGGTGCATCTATCTTCTTGTATGGTAAATGACAATTATCATTATGACAGATGTCCCCATATAGATTATATTAAAAATATCATAGCAAAAAAAGGCTATGAAAAAGTAGTAGAAGGTTCTTATATAAGTAAGGGAGCAGCTAATAAAAGAGAAAATGGTCAGTATAATATTTGACATCAATCTAAAAACTATATATAATTAATTTAAATTTCAATGTAAGGCATGTGAAAATAAATAGTAAGTCAAAGATGCGACGAATATTTTGAATCCAACAAGGAAGCAGGTTCCGAGGATAGTGGGCTATCTGAGGGTTCTGCTGACGCAGTAGGATTGAAGCAAGTTCTTAATTCAGGTGGGGATTCTTTTACCCCATCTGAATTTTAGAACTGCAAATGCATGGCTTACTTGGCGTTGAACTCCCACTTGAAGAAAAGCAGAGAACGTGGGAGACTTACGCCAAGTTAGTCAGGTCAAAATAGGCTAGCATACTGACTATTTATTTATTTATTTGAATATGCCTAATATCGATTTTTGAGAAAATAAAACTATATATTATATAACAGTGTCACGTTAACCACTTTAAATACTATGAAGTGGTTTTTTATTTTTGTTTTTTTAATTCAGGAGGGGGAAGAAGTTAAAATGAAATCCATATTATTAAAAAATATAAGGCATATTGTTACTTTCAACGATAGGGAAGAAACTTTTAAACAATCAGATATATTAATCCATGGCTGTAAAATTACTGATATAGGTAAAGATTTAAAAGCATCTGAAGATACTGAGATTATTGACTGTTCAGGTCTTGTAGCATTACCTGGATTTGTAAATACTCACCATCATTTGTATCAAACTTTATTCAGGGGTATAAAGGAAGTTCAGGAGAAACCACTATTCCCATGGCTAATTGGACTCTATGAGTTCTGGAAGAATATAACTCCAGAAGCTGTATATTATGGAGCGGTAGTTGGATTTAGCGAGCTGCTTCGTACAGGATGTACTTTAACATCTGACCATCATTATGTATTTCCAAGCGATGAGCCTGGAAATTTAATTGATTATGAAATTGAAGCTGCAAAAAAAGTTGGGATTAGATTTCATGCTACAAGAGGTTCCATGTCCTTAGGGCGTGACCAAGGTGGGTTACCGCCTATGTCAGTTGTTCAAACTGAAAATCAGATTTTGGAAGACAGTGATAGATTAATAAGTAAATACCATAATGCAAATGATTTTTCTATGATTAGAATTGCTCTGGCACCTTGTTCACCTTTTTCTGTTACAAAAGAGCTAATGATTGAAACTAGAGATCTTGCTAGAAAAAGAGGTGTAATGATGCATACTCATCTGGCTGAAACAATGGATGAAGAAGATTTCTGTATAGAGAAATTTGGAAAAAGACCTTTTGAACTTATGGAAGAACTGGAGTGGACTGGATCAGATGTATGGTTTGCACATGGAATACATTTTAATGATAGAGAAATAAATTCTCTTAAGGGTTCTGGTATAGCCCATTGTCCATCATCGAATATGAAACTCAATAGCGGAATTTGTAGAACAAGTGACATAGTAAAATCTGGTGGCAAGCTCAGTATAGCAGTAGATGGAAGCGCAAGCAATGATGGATCTAACATGTGGGAAGAAATCAGACGGGCTTATCTATTAAATCATCTTAAATATGGTGCAAAAGGTTTAAGTGCCTATGAAATATTGAAAGTTGCAACCCGTGGAGGAGCAGATGTACTAGGAAGAAAGGATACAGGTAGACTGGATAAAGAAAAAGCGGCTGATATAATTTTACTCGATCTTAATGGAATTGAATATGCAGGATGTCATGATCCGCTTGTATCTATAGTATGTCTTGGAAATTCTAGTTTAACTAAGATGACTATAGTTAATGGAAAGATTGTTGTAAAGGATGGAAAAATATTGACTTTGGATTCCAGTGAGATGGGAAAGAATGCACATAAAATTGCCTGTGATATTGTTGGAAAGTATAATAGATAGCACATTAGGTTAAAAAATCAAAATAGGAATGACGTTATTTCAAAATTATGACAGAATGCAGTTAAAAGGATTTACTGAATAAATTCTGTATGTTTTAATTAGGTATAAGGTTTAGCCTACAGGTTAGAATAAACATATCATTATCTTCAACTTTGATAGAAAAGCAGAGAACAAAAATCTTCGATTTTCTGTGAATCGCTTTCACAGAGTGCAAGCAGAGAACAAAAATCTTTGATTTTCTGTGAATCGCTTTCACAGAGTGTGATGGGAGTATTAGGTCTGGTAGTCATCGGATAAATATGAAGATAACAGCATTAGTTTCTATAAAATAATTTTTAAGATTTATAGAGAAAAATATTTTCTGAAACTAAGAAATATGTTTACATTACAGAGGAGGATTTTATATGTTTCAAAAAAATGAACTAACTGTAGGGCGATACCTATTTAATTGTCTAAATAGTGAGGGTGTTAGTGAAATCTTTGGTGTACCTGGAGACTACAATTTTACTCTTTTAGATAATTTAGAAAAAGATGAAAGAATAAATTTTGTCAATTGCAGGAATGAACTGAATGCAGGTTATGCAACAGATGCCTATGCAAGAATTAAAGGACTTGGGGTAATGATAACTACCTTTGGAGTGGGAGAATTAAATGCTTGTAATGCTATTGCAGGTTCATATTCTGAATGTATTCCAGTTATTCATATAGTGGGGGCTCCAAAAACTATGCTTCAAATGGAACATAGAAAGATGCACCATACACTTATGAATGGGGATTATTCCGTGTATGAAAATATTTATAAAAATATAACCGAATACACAGCAGTAATTACTAAGGATAATGCACAAATTGAAATTCCAATAGCTATTCAGAAGGCTAAAGAAATGAAGAAACCAGTATATTTAGTAATAGCCATTGATGTAGTTGATCAGCCAGTAACCAAAAGAGAGGCTAATCTACCAAAACCACAGACAAATAAAAATTCATTACAATTGGCACTTAATAATATAAAACAGGTTATTAATCAGGCACAAAAGCCAATACTTCTTCCAGATATCATGGTGTCAAGATATAACCTTCAAGCTGTAGTTGAGAATTTAGCAGATAAAATGGATATACCTGTAGCCACTATGATGACGGGGAAAGGATCATTTAACGAAAGTCATAAAAACTATATTGGATTATATGCAGGCAGATGGGGAAGCTTGGAAGTCAAAGATTTCGTTGAGAGTTGTGATTGTATTTTGGCAATTGGACCAATCTGGTCAGACTACAATACAGGTTCCTTTAGCGCACAATTAAATCCTGTGAACATTATAGAAATTCAGCATAATTATGTAAAAGTAGGTATGAGTGTATATGAAAATGTGTTAATGGAAGATTTGTTAAATGAGTTGGTTAAGGTTGTAGATAAGAAGTCGTTTCCTATACCAAATATGAAAATGATTTATACTGAAAATGGTGCTAGTAATGGAAATGATCAAATTTCATCAGTGTACTATTATCCAAAGTTACAGAAATTCATTAAAGAAGATGACATAGTAATTGTAGAATCAGGATCACTTCCTCTTGGAATGGCACAAGTTAAGCTGCCTAAAAATGTTACCTATATAAGTCAGTATAATTGGGGGTCCATTGGATATGCAACTCCAGCTACCTTTGGTGCTTGTATTGCCGCTAAAAATCGTCGTGTAGTTCTATTTACTGGAGATGGATCTATTCAGTTAACAGCTCAGGAGTTAAGCTCTATGATATATAATGGATGCAAGCCTATTATATTTTTAATAAATAATAAGTATTATACTATTGAAGCCTACCTAAATACTCCTAAAACAACTGAGTACAATAACATACCTGTTTGGGATTTTGAAAAACTTATAGAAGCTTTTGGCGGAAATGCGTATACTGCTAGGGTGAATACCAATGCCGAGTTAGATGAAGCTATAAGGCAAATTGAAATTCAGGGTAAGGATAAAATGTGTTTTGTTGAAGTAAATGCAGATAAGATGGATGTACCGGGGATTGTTCATAATGTTCATACTATGATAGAAGAGATGGAAAAGCAGAAATTGAATTGAGGAAAATATTTTATAAGAGGTGAGTATATTACTTGCCTCTCTATTATTTTGAAATCATATTGACATTTACACAATATTAAATTAAAATTGATACTGATATTCATTATCAATAATTGTTAAGGAGATGCATATATGATTTTTATTTGTTCATTAATTGTAATTGTTATTTTATCTTTAGGATTTACTTCCAATATTAAGACTCGTTATAGTATTTATTATTCTTTAGCTGCACTTATTTCCATATTAATAAGTATATATGAAATACTAAGGATCGTTTCAAATCCTAAGCTTAATGGATTAATTTTAAGTATTGAAAAAGCTTTTATGCATGGAAATGTTGCTATATCTTTTTTTATTTTAGTAATGTTTGCAGGGGCATTAAACACAAAGTGGAAAGTAACAAGAAAGTTATTGAGTATTAGAGCTCAATTAGCAATTTTAGGTTCTATATTTATATTGCCTCATGGAATTTTATATTTAGTTAGATTCTTTGTATTGAAACTTCCTAACATACTTAGTGGTAAAACAAATTCAACATTGTATTTAATTTATATAGCAGTTGGATTAATAGCCTTTGTTATATTAATTCCACTTTTTGTTACATCCTTAAAAAAGGTAAGAAAAAAAATGAATGCTTTACAGTGGAAGAAACTTCAGAGGTGGGCATATATATTTTATTTTCTTTCATATATACATATATTAATTGTATTATTAAATGATGAAGAAATTGATTTAATAAAATTAATTAGTTATACTATTATCTTTAGTTCATATTCAGTATTAAAGCTAGTAAAACAACGAGACATTAAGAAAGTTAGAGTTAATAGTTCTTCAAGCTATAGTTGTAATTAAAAATATGCAAATAAATAGAGGATAGACATTTAAAGACAGCGCTTAATAAATAACAGATTTTATTAAGCGTTGTCTTTAAATAATATGAGGGGAATGGGAGCAGCCATGTAAGCATAGCAAAGCAGAAATAAAAAAATGCATTTCCTTTTATAAGTTAAGAATTATCTCTATAGTTTTACATAATAATCATTATATTGGTTAAACTGTAAAAGAAACTAATAAAATAAATTTAGGCATGTGAAAATAAATAGTAAGTCAAAGATGCGACGAATATTTTGAATTGAGCAAGGAAGCAGGTGACCAGTATAGTGGGCTATCTGAGGGTTTTGCTGACTAGCATACTGACTAGTTATTTATTTGAATATGCCTTATAGGAGATATGAAATGATGTCTATCAGTAAACATCAACTGTTTTGTTTAGTTGTATTATTTGAGATAGGAAGTACTACTCTTTTTGCATTGGGAATAGAAGCAAAACAAGATGCATGGATTGTTATTATATTTTCCGCTATTATAGGTATTATTTTAATAGTTATTTATACAGAACTTCAAAAACAATTTCCAAAAAAAAATTTTATTGAAATTGTTTTTGAATTACTTGGAAAATCCATAGGAAGACCTCTTGCATTTCTTTATGGACTTTTTTTCCTTTATGGTTCTAGTAGAAATCTTCGTGACTTTAGTGAATTAATGAAAATAACATTTCTTGCTAGAACTCCAAGATTAGTCTTACATATTACAATTATGGCTGTTATGGTTTATATCATAATCTTAGGTCTTACTGTACTGGGGCGTACCAGTGAGATAATGCTGCCTATATTTATGTTTTGTATTTTAATTACAATTATGATGGTTATTATATCTCCAGAATTTGATATAAAAGAGTTATCTCCTGTATTAAGCAATGGAATAAAACCTATTTTAAATTCATCTTTTCCCATGGTGATAAATTTCCCCTATGGAGAAGTATTTGCTTTTTCTATGATTTGGTGTTATACAAATCACCAAAAGAATATTCGCAAATCATCAATTTTAGCAATAATTTTATTTACTGTATTACTATTAATCACCACTATTATAATTATCTGTACAATAGGAGTTGACTATGCTTCCATTTCAACTTTACCTTTACTAGAAGTAATTAAAATGATTGATGTGGGAAATATATTAACAAATCTAGATGCTGTGGGTGTAATAATATTGTTTATTGGAGGCTTTTATAAAACAGTAATATTTTTATATGCAGCTGTATTAAGTTTCTCCACATTATTTGAAATAAAACCTAGTAAATGGTTAATATTTATATGTGCTATTATTGAAACATGGTTTTCTATTGTATTTGAGTCCAGTTATGCCTATCATATTTGGTTAGGACATAAAGCTTCATTGCCGTATTTGTTTAATACTTTTCAAATAATTATTCCACCTTTACTATTAATCATTTGTTGGTTAAAAATAAAGGTGAAAAAATCAAAAATAGATAGATATGAATATTAAAATTACATGAAATCTAGAGACTATCTAACAAATATATTATGATGAAGGATGAAAATAATTATGATTAATGTAAAATTTTTTATAAATATTTTAATACAGGCTGGTTTAATTCCCAGCATTTTAATCTTAGGTGGTTTTATTTATGTACTAATTCTATTATTGGTAATGGTATATTATTTTTTCCGCTTGCTATTTAGGAGATAATTAGAGTGATTTTAAAATATCATTTTAGTTTTTC
This sequence comes from Clostridium arbusti SL206, assembly GCF_000246895.1. Classification (GTDB taxonomy): domain Bacteria; phylum Bacillota; class Clostridia; order Clostridiales; family Clostridiaceae; genus Clostridium_I; species Clostridium_I arbusti. Next base: position 17,938 of record NZ_BAEV01000024.1, read on the forward strand.
GGATTGAATTGGTTTATCCATTAATCCTGGGCTTCTAAGCTGTATATCTACATCTATTGTATATTGTACTGTTGGAAATACATCATTCCAGTTGTCTTTTTTTTCCTCCCACACTTTAGGGTATTTTCTATTTAAAGTTTTCCCAAAACCCACAATATCTGAATTAAATGTTTTTTGTATTTTATTAAGACACATTTTAATTTCACTTTTCAATATAATTTCTAACTGATCTTCTAATTGTTTGATTACCTTTGTGTCAGAAAAATCTGTAGCATCCAGTACTTCATCTATATTCCCTTCCCCTTTTACTTCAATATGAAATACTATTTTATTATCTATTATTTCTGGTTTTATTTTTGGTTTTAAATTTTCTAAACCAATGCCAATAAATCTATTTGAATTCAATATTGATGATATATTTATATTACCATTTTTAACCTCTCCAGTTATCCAATTATAACCTTTAGTTTCTTCTGTATTTAAATAACCTACTAATTTATCTCCCTTAAAAACCGCTGTTCCTGAAAATTTAACTCCATTACTAGTATTACTATTTTTTGTTTCTATAGGTAAGTTTGGCATTTCAGCAGTTCCTATTACTCCGGCAACAGGATCAATACCATCACCTAATGTTCTTTTATAAAAATTCATCATATTAATATTTGTAATTTTGGCATTGGTTTTACCAATATTAATAATGTCATTTAAATAAGAACCCTGTATATTCCCAATTCCGTGTTGTTCACCCAGTACCTCCTTGACTCTTCCAGGTTTTGCTATGGCTATCCATTGAGTATTATGGACTTGATAACTTCGTTTAAAAAAATCAAGTATGGGTAAGATTCCTTTTCGTGCTAGTGTTTCATCAATGACAATTATTTTATTTTGTGAAAAATCAGGAAACCTATCAACTTTTTCTGTAAGGTTTCTAATAGCATCAGAAATTGTAGCACCTCTGACTTCTAAAATTTCTACGGCAGATTCATTTCTTGATGCGTCCTGTTTTAATGCAGATGGTATTGCAATCTGAACAGTACAAATTATCTGCTTTTTATTTTCATCTTGTTCTAATCCAATTGCGTAGATTACTCCTATAGTATTCAATTCTCTTGTGTCCCAGCATCCTGTTAAAATAAAAATACAGAGTATAATATTAATAGCAATAAAAAACTTTTTTCTCAAGTTTTCTCACCCTCTTTAGAATTATTAGCTTCTTTATTTGATTTTCCATGAATAATTGATTTGGGTTTTGACTTCATAGATCTTAATGGAAATCTTACAATAGTATCTTTTAGTTCACTCCATATAGTGGGTGCAAATGGGGCTAAATAGGGAGTACCAAAAGAATTTAATGAGCACATATGAGCTAGGATAATAAATATACCTATGATAAATCCAAAAAATCCAAAGGTAGCACTTAGTGCTAAAAGTAAAAATCTTATAAGAAAAACAGCATCTGATATAGGATTAATAATAAAGCCTGTAATTCCCATTAAAGCTACTACAATTATTACAGGATTACTTATTATACCTGCTGCAACAGCTGCCTGACCTACTATTAAAGCTCCAATAATACTAACTGCTTGTCCTCCGGGTATTGGCATTCTAATTCCTGATTCTTTAACTACTTGAAAACCAAATAACATAATTCCAACCTCTATAACTGATGGAAAGGGTACCCCTTCTCTTGATGAAGCAATTGATAGTAAAAGTATGGGCGGTATCATTTTAGGATGGAAAGATGTTATTGATACATATAAAGCAGGTAATGAGGAGGAAATAAAAAAAGCTAAAAATCTACCAGCTCTAATAAGTGAATCTGCAAAGGGTCTGGAATAATAATCTTCTGAGGCTTGAAAGGCCTCAATAAATAAGTAGGGAACAGTTAGTACACAGGGAGTACCATTGCATAAGATAGCTATTCTTCCTTCAAGTATCTTTGCCGAAACTTTATCTGGCTTTTCACTATTTCCAACTGTAGCAAATATAGAAAATGGTCTATCTTCAATATACTGCTCAATGTAACCAGATTCTAAAATAAAATCAGCATCAATTTTATTTAATCGTTCTTTTAGTTCTTTCAAAACATTTTGATTAACCAGTCCATCCATATATGCCAAACAGACCATGGTATGGGTTTGCTTTCCTAAATATAATGTTTCAAAAACCAGATTAGGATTTCTTATTATTTTTCTTATTAAGGATATATTTACTTTAATGTTTTCTACAAAACCTTCTCGACTACCACGTATGCTCAATTCTGAATTGGGTTCATCAATACTTCTTTGTTCTGAAGATTGGGCGCCGATAATAAATGCAGTATTGTAGCCATCTATGAATATTACTGTACTTCCTGATAATATACTTTCTAGAACTTCATTGAAGGATCCAGACTCCTTTATATCAATTGAGTATAATAATTTTTCTTTTAATGTTGTAAAAATATCCGAGTAGACCACTGTACTATCATCGTTCACAATGGGTTTATCAAACATAGACATTGTTTTAATGTATCCTTCAATTTTATTTTTATCTACTAAAAAATCAACAACACATATAAAAGCTTTAATTTTTTCTTTAACACCAATTGTAAATTCCTTGAATATAACATCAGTACTTTTGCCTATAGTTTTTTTAAGATTTTTTAGATTAATATCTATTTCCATATATATAGTACAATTATCTTCCACATATTTATTTGATTCATGAGTTATAGCCTGTTGTTGCTTTAGCTTTTTTGTAAATTGTATATGATTTTTAATTTTTTCAAACATGTATACCCTCTTTTCAAATTAAATATTAAATATAATATTTGTAATTTTTACTTTTTTTATTACAAAAATAACAAATTATATAGAAATTATGATAGTATATTTTCTATAAATTAATTAAAGCAAAAAAATGGATTTTAAGATTAAATTATTAAAAATATATGTTCATAACATAAGACTGTGGAATGAAATGAGGAGATTTACTTAATAATGTAAAGTAGAATAAGAATATATGTATATTGGTATAATATAATAAGATACTTACTTTTATTAAGTAAATATGATAAAATAAGATTAGGGGGTGATCTAATGGAAAAATATCATATGTGCCCCAAATTTGAAAATGCTTTTGAATTATTAGGAAAAAGATGGACTGGATTAATTATAAGAACACTTCTAAGTGGACAAAAGCGATTTTCTGATATAGCTGAGGCAATTCCCAATATGAGTGCTCGTATGCTAACAGAAAGGTTTAAAGAATTAGAAAGGGAAGGGATTATAAGCAGAAGAGTTTATCCAGAAACTCCTGTGCGTATAGAATATGAACTTTCAGAAAAAGGACGAGATCTGCAATATGCTATGGATGAAATTCAAAAGTGGGCAGAAAAATGGAACAAGTAATAAGAATATTATTTATAATATAGAAGGACGCTGTATCACAATGCATATCTATACATTGTGACACAGTTTTTTTACTATTTTACTATTAAAACCATATTTCTAATAAAGAAATATGGCTGTTCTCAAATCTAATGAATGATTATTTCTTATTTTTATCCGATAACTACCAGACCTAATACTTCCATTCCACTCTGTGAAAGCGATTCACAGAAAATCAAAGATTTTTGTTCTCTGCTTTTCTATCAAAGTGGGAGATAACGGCTGCTACGTCCCTAGATAACGAGTTCTAAGTATCACAAACCGATACTTAGAATAAATACCTAGTAAGAATATCTATAAATAGTAAGATGTAAATTAAAATGTAAGAATATTTTAAAAATGTTGAAAATAATTATTGACTAATAATTATGTTTATGTAATAATAAATATAGAGTTAGTTACTAAAAATAATCAAGTATATTAAATGAATGAAATGAATATTAATAACTAAACATTTATTAGAAAAAATGAATTTAGCTTCTGAATATAAAAGTTACAGACATATTTAATTAATATAGAAGGAAGCATTATAGTAAATAAAAAAATATATTTTAAATTAAGGGAGAGATTAATATGGGAAAAAATTTTTTGGATGCTGTAGCAGATAGACGTACATTTTATGGAATTAGTAAAGAAGCAGTTGCTTCAGATGATAGAATTAAAGAAATAATTGAGCATGCTGTAAAACACACTCCATCATCATTTAATGCTCAAAGTGCAAGAGTAGTTTTGTTATTAGGAAAACATCATGATAAGTTATGGGATATTGCAAAAGAGGATTTAAAAAAAATTGTTCCAGCTGATCAATTTAGTACTACTGAGGATAAAATAAATTCATTTAAAAATGGATATGGTACAATTTTATACTTTGAGGATAGAAGTGTAATTGAATCACTTCAACAACAATTTGCTCTTTATAAAGATAATTTTCCAATTTGGTCTCAGCAATCAAGTGGAATGCACCAATATGTTATCTGGACAGCACTAGAAATTGAAGGATTTGGTGCATCGCTGCAACACTATAATGAAATTATTGAAACTGATGTAAAAAATCAATGGAAGATACCAGATAACTGGAAACTAATTGCACAAATGCCTTTTGGAAAACCAATTGCAGAACCAGATGAAAAGCAATATCAGCCTTTAGAAGAACGTATTAAGATATTTAAATAATACTAATAAATAAAAACTAAATTACTTACAAAAATATTAAGATGTTATATTTTTAAAATATACCCTATAAGATAGATAATTAATAAAAGATCTATTTTATAGGGTATTTTATAATGTAAAAGATATAGAAATTCATAATAATTTTGTTCTAAGTGATTTAGATATTTTTTATATATTAGGCATATTCAAATAAATAACTAGTCAGTATGCTAGCCTATTTTCAATCCTACTGCGTCAGCAGAACCCTCAGATAGCCCACTATCCTGGTCACCTGCTTCCTTGCTCAATTCAAAATATTCGTCGCATCTTTGACTTACTATTTATTTTCACATGCCTTACTAGAATGTAGTATAATTATACTGATATAACAATTAATTGATTATTATATTATAAATTTAGAAATTATATTTATAAAAAGTAAATAGATTGGAGGAAAAATAATGCCTATTGGAGTTATAGTTAATGCTCTTTCGGTATTTATTGGAGGTTTAATTGGAGCATTTTTAGGAGATAAAATTCCAGAAAGAGTACGCAAAGCATTACCCCTTACTTTTGGTGTAGCATCAATGGCTATGGGAATAAGTTTAATAATGAAGATGGATACAATGCCTGCAGTGATTTTATCTTTAATTCTTGGAAGTGCTATAGGTGAGTTAATTAAACTTGAAAAGGGAATTGAGTGGTGCGCAGGCCGTATACGTAAACCAATTGAAAGAATTTTTCCGAGTAAGGGAGATACAGATAATCAAAAAGATTTCATGGAAAAGTTTGTTGGTATAGTAGTTCTATTTTGTGCCAGTGGTACAGGCATATTTGGAGCATTAAATGAGGGGATGACTGGTGATCATTCAGTGTTATTAGCAAAATCATTTCTTGATTTTTTCACAGCAGGAATCTTTGCAACCGCCCTTGGGTATATAGTTTTAACTATTTGTATTCCACAATTTATTATATTAATATGCTTATTTTTAAGCGCGTCACTTATATTGCCCATGACTACACCTACAATGGTTGCAGACTTTACTGCCTGTGGTGGTATTATTATGCTAGCAACAGGTTTTCGTATAAGTGGTATAAAAGCTTTTCCAATTGCAAATATGCTGCCTGCCCTTGTAATTGTAATGCCAATATCACATTTGTGGGTTAGCCTTGTAAAATAAATTGCGATTTGCATTTGCAATTTACCCTGGGATGAAAGTTTTTCTGTTTGATTTCTTTTAACCGGAAGCCATGTTGTAACCGTTGGTTAAGTGTATTAATAGATAGTTGTAGAAGCTTTGATATAGTTTCAAGAAATGGGGGTAGCAACAGTTGCTGAATAATTGGATAAAGCTATACAAAATCATATAAAATTGCTGGATAAAGTATATTTCATCTCATTACTAAGAATAGATACAACTAAAGCAAGTAAATTATTTGGAGTAAATACTAAAACTTTGAGAAGAGGAGATAATAAAGATAAACTAAAAGCCTAATGAAAGAGATGAAAATAGTGAAGATAACAATGAAAGCAATTCTAATAAATGAAACTGATATAAATAAATCTGTAATTGATAATATGATGTTAGTATTTTGTACTGTTATTAGATATTCTTTTAAAAAAATATTGAATGGTATTAAAATATCTGAATTAGAAAAAATGGCAGCAAAGAAATATAATCTTAATATTAGACAGGCGAAAGATGCTGTGGAATCAGCAAGACAAACAATTCGATCACAAAAAGAATTGATTAAAATGAATTATGATGATTATTCTAAAAAAGTTAAAGCTATAGAAAAAATACTATCTGATAAAAATAAAAAATTATCAGATAAAAAGAAAAATGCTCTATTAAGTAAATTAGCTAAAAGACAAAGAAAATTAGATTATTGGAACAATTTTATTGTTACTGGAACTATTCCAACTGTAACTTTTGGAAGAAAAGAAATGTTTTTAAGAAGATGTAAAGGACTAATTACTAATAAAGAATGGAAAGATTGTAGAAATAATAGAATATATTCTCGTGGAGATAAAACTAAAAATGGTAATCCTAATTTAAGAGTTATTGTAAAAGATAATATGACTTTTTTAGAAATATCTACTTTAGAGAAAACTGAATCAAATAGAGCTGTTAAAATACAAGTACCTATATATTTACCACAGAAACTATCAAAGAAAACGAAGAAAATTAATGGTATTAATTACAGACAATTATTTTTAAATCATTTACAAACAGGTGAAGCTTATCAGGTAGAAATTATAAAAAAGAATGATAAATATTATTGTCATATAACCTTTGAGTTACCTGAAACAGATGTTATATATACTGGACATAATGGAGTTATAGGTATAGACACAAATCCAGATGGTTTTGCTTTAACTATGATTGATAATAAGGGTAATTATAAATGGAATACTTATTTAAAACAACATGAGTTACTATATTTCAAAGGTAATCGAAGAGAAAATCTATGTGGTGAATTAATTGCTCAAGTTGTAAAAATAGCTAAAGTGTATGAATGTGGTATATCTATTGAAAATTTAAAGTTTAAAAATGATAAAGATGTAAATAGTAAATTTGCTAGAATTAAAAATAATTTTATTTATTCCAAGCTACTAACTATGCTGGAAAGTGCCTGCTATAGAGAAGGAGTAGAATTGTTAAAAGTACATCCTGCTTATACAAGTAAAATAGGATTATATAAATACTGCCATCAATATGGTATGGTTATACATAACGGTGCAGCCATGGTTATAGCAAGAAGAAGTTATAAATTCAAAGAATCAATTCCACAAATATTGATAGATAAATATGTAAATGAAAAGTATAAATATAAATTTAATTACTATCATGAATGGAAAAAATGGTCAATAATAGATAGAAATATTAAAAAGAAAGAAGAGGTGAAAAATCCTGATTTTTGGATAGTAAATAGGAAAATATTATTAGGACTAATAGTTTAGTATTAACTTTAAAATAGATAATAAACTGCATAAGTACACCTAGTAGGAAAGGCTTATGTGGATATAGTATATTTTAGGGGCTCAGTAACACTGGCAATTCTGTTGAACTTTATAAGAATATTAAATATTGAATTATAAAGGCAGTCTAGTATATAGATAGATATATGGAATTTTAATACGAGAGTATTAACCTTAGTAGTTGAATCCTGTGATACTACCACTTTATTAGCGAATAAAGTGAAAATATTAGATTGATAAGTTTGTCTAATATTTAGAAATCAGGTTAATTTTATGGGAAATCAAGTGTTAGAAGTTATTAGTAAACGAAGAAGTGTACGTAAATATAAACCAGAGCAGGTCTCAGAAGAAAAACTTTCTCTTATTCTTGAGGCGGGGCGTTTTGCTCCAAGTGGTGGAAATAATCAAACAAGTCATTTTATCGTAATACAAAATCGAGAAACTTTACAAGAACTGAAATTACTGGTAGAAAAAGAATTTGCGAAAATGGAGATTAAAAAGAACACATACAAGAGTATAAAGAATTCAATTCTAGCATCGAAAAAAGGTGGCTATGATTTCACATATAATGCCCCTACACTAATTGTGGTTGCAAACCAAAGAGGATACGGTAATGCTATAGCGGACTGTTCTGTTGCCTTGGAAAACATGATGCTAGAAGCAACATCTTTAGATATAGGCTCTTGTTGGATAAATCAACTTCACTGGCTGGATGATAATGAGTCCATTAATGAATACATGATGAAATTGGGCCTAGCTAATAATGAAACAATTTGTGGTGGACTTGCACTAGGATACTCTCAAATTTCAGATATGGCACCTCTTGCGAGAACAGGAAATACTGTTACTTATATTAAGTAATAAAATTGTGGCAAAGTCTTAAAACTAGTGCCACAATTTTATTAAATATTTATCTCTAAACTAATGACATAGATTTACTTGTTCTTGCTATCTCAGTATTGTCCTGCTTTCTATCTGATAATCCAGATACTGGATTTGGCTGAGATTCTGAACGATAATCCTCACCTTTCTGTTTCTGATGCTGATCGATTATCACATGACTAGCTACTGAGGAAACGTCATGGTTCACTTTGTTTTGATAAAAGAAGAATTTATGATCCTCAGGAAGGTCATGAATATTTTTGAAATCTTCTTTATCGGCAGTGAGCTCAATTTGATTTGCAAGAACATCTCGTACATAGTCTCTAGTATCATGGAACTGAAGCAATTTTGGGAAAGCACCGGGAACAACTTCTTCCCACTGCTTATTTTCATATTTGCCAAGAAGTTCAGCAGCTTTGTGTAAATGAGATATCTCCTGATGCAGATGCATATCCCATATGGATTTCACATTGGTGTCCACTTCATCCTCATAGAAGGAGTAATATAGATAACATTCCATATATTCATGCAGCAAAAGACTTTCTAGCCATGTGCAGTTTGGATCAATTAGTGATCCGTATTGGCTTACATGCTGCTCTTCTATCATAGCAATTTCCATATAAAGCTGACGGCCTATATCGTTGGAGTATGTATTGCCAAGGTTCATATAGAAATTCATGGTCTGCTGTTCTCCAGCCGTAATGATCATCGTATTAAGTTTTGTGCGGATATCTGCCTTCTTAAAATCAACAAATCGTTTGGCTTCTTCTTCAGGATAACGGTGTTCTGCTATAGTTGGACGTCCCGGAGTTATATCTACATATTTTTTTACAAGCTGTTGTGAAGGAATATTTGCATCCAAATTCAATAGATTTGAATAACGGTATAGATGATCGAAATCCTCTAGCAATGCAAAATCAAGCGATTGTTTCACATAAGAATTAGGTTCATTTTGAGCAAGCCAGGCAGTTAGATCTACAGCAACATGCTCGTAGCCAATGGTTGTTTCAAGCTGTGTTTCATCAAGGGGCTTGAGCCAGTTAATATGCTTTTGCTGCTGCTGTTCCACTCGGCGCATCATGGCTAATTCTCGACGTAGGTCATTGTTGTTGCAATGGCGATGGAATTGATGAGAGAAAAAAGTTGATTCAACTTCAATTCCATTCATCAAAATTATGCGAATTCTTGTATAGGGATCAATAGTTTGTTTTGAATATGACTTTGGGTACATAGTTTTCCAGTCCATAATACCATCTTCTATGGGCATGGGTTTTTCATCAAATGGATTAAACATTGTGATCACTCCTTTTTTCTATTATGCTCATTAGATTATTTAGATATGTATACATATTATTATGTTGAGCAATTCATCCTGGTGGTGTAAATTTTCCTATTAATACAATTTTTTACCTTAAGAGTGTAAGCTTTTTATGGTATAATTTACTTATAAAATCATAAAATTTTTATCGAAGTAATCTGTCTATAAATATGGAAGAGAGAAAATATATGAAAGGAAAATTGTCTTTTAAAACTATTATTGGAATATTTGATGCAATAGCAATAATAATTATTATACTTCTTCATGTGTACAAATAATTATTGAACTTCACCCCTTGGGTGAAGTTTTTTCCATAAATTAAATTTTCCACTATTCGGTCAGTTTATTTTAAATGTGGGTGTGTTAGATATTGATGATGTTATTTTAAATACAATAGGTTGTGTTTTAGGTTTTATGGTCTACAAAGTAGTTAAATCAGTCATTAGGAAGTTTATTTTTTAACTTTCATTTATTTATAGTAATATAGTTTTCCATTGATGTTATGACCACATTATACAAGGAGTGATGAGATGAAAAAGCAATTAGTTGATACTATTATTGAACAAACTGACATTATGTTTTCTAACATGAATATAACACTACAAACTTGTGATTTAAATGCTATTGTCTGCGAAATGCCTATTTGGAAGCACTTGTATCATACACTTCATTCTCTTGATAGATGGTTTATTAATCCAGAAATATATGATGAGCCTTCTTTTCATGAGGAAAATCTGAATTCACTTGATATCAAAAGTGATGGTACATTAACTAAGGAAGAGCTAAGTAACTATTTTGATAGTATAAAAATTAAGATTAATAAATATTTAAATAAATTAACAGATGATATGTTATATAAAAAGCCTGATGGGTGTAAATATACCAGGCTAGCCTTGGTGTTAGGGCAATATCGTCATTTTATGTGCCATATTAGAATCATAAATTGTTCTACAATTAGTGAAACAGGGAAATGGCCAAGGGTTAATGGATTAGAGAGAAAAAATGGAAATGGGTATTTTGAATAAGTTAAGAAAAGGTGGATATGTATGTTAGATTATTTATCTAAACAGATTAAAGTTATTGTTGATAGACCATTATGCTCAAGACATCTTCAAGCACTTGTAGAATTTCAAGAATGATTTTTTCATATAGAAATGATAAGTTGTTAATTTATAGTATATTAAATCCTATATAATAAGAGGATTGTAAAGGGGATGGTTAATATGAGAGAAATTAAAGTAATATTTCATATAGATGAATTAAACAAATGGGGACTACTACTAAAAAATGTTGGTAATTTATTAAAATCTATAAATGTTGAAAAGTTTGAAATTGAAGTGTTAGCAAACTCAGAAGCAGTTAAGTTTTATAATTTGAATAATGGTTTAAATACATATAGTACATTTATGAAAGATTTAAGTAATAAGGGAGTTAAATTTGTTGCTTGTAATAATGCATTGAATTCTTTGTGTATAAAAAAAGAGGATATAATGAATTTCATAGATATAGTGCCGACTGGAATTTTAGAACTTATAGATAAACAGAGAGAAGGATATGCTTATATAAAACCTTGATTGACATGATTAGAAAAGTGTATGTGAAGAAAAGAAATTTTGGACAAACATAAGTAAATGAAATGGATTAACTTCAGATGGTTCTTGTAATTTTAAAAATAAAATGTAGCTAGACATTAAAGTATTATAAAGTAATGGTGGTGCTTAACATGAAGTTTAAATCAAAAATTACTTGGTGGTTTCATATTTTAATATGGTCATATATTTTATTTACAGTACGGATTTTATCCATGTACATTACAAATTCATCAAAATTAGTAATTATAATATTTGTTTTTATGTTAATTTTGCTTATACTTATTATTTTACCAATGTATGTTTCTACATATTATGTTTTAGAAGATTCATATATTTATATACGCTGCGGATTAATAACAAACATAAAAATTGATTATATAAATATCATTTCCTTTAAAGAAAGTAATAATCCTATATCATCACCAGCTTTGTCAATGGATAGAATAAAAATTCAGTATTCTATAAACTACTATAATAATTTTATATTAATTTCTCCTGATAGGAAGAAAAAATTTATAAATAAGCTAAATAAACGGATTAAAGAAATAAGATGATTCAGTTTATATATAAAGAACATGGTTGGACATTAGAGGAAATAGAGTGTTTACCATATTTTCCAAAGCTAAAAAAATTTAAGATAGAGTATTTATAATTGAATCTGGATAAATATGCAATTAGATATATCTTATTGTTAAGGAACCTAAAAATGAATTTATTAACACTGTATTATGATAAAAATTTCTTTGAATGCTAATATGAAAATAGTTTGTAGTAGTAGAAAAGTATGAATAAAAGATTTATTTATATAATCCACAGGAAAATAGTAATTTTAGAGGGGGATTTCAAGTGAATATTGCCATTTGGATTGCTATAGGTGTTGCTCTTTTTTGCTCTTTAGGTGCTATCAATAAAAAAGATAAGAAGAAATAAATTCCAATTTTAGGTTGGGTAATAAAATAGTAATTTAGAAAGGAGATTAAAATGGTTTTATTAGTAGTTGATACACAAAAGTTAATAACAAATGAAAAATTATATGAATTTGATATGTTTGTATCTAATGTTAAAGAAATAATACATGAGGCTAGGGAAAATAATATTGAAGTAGTATATGTACGTCATGATGATGGAATAGGAAATGAATTAACAAAAGGAGCTGATGGCTTTGAAATATATGAAAAGTTTCAACCAATAAATGATGAAAAAATATTTGATAAAAAGGTTAATAGTGCTTTTAAAGGGACAGGATTATTAGAATATTTAATAGATAAGGGTGAAAAAGATATAATCATTGTAGGGCTTCAAACAGATTATTGTATTGATGCTACTATAAAATGTGGATTTGAACATGGATTTAATATTATAGTTCCAGCATATGCAAATACAACAGTTAATAATAAATTTATGTCATCAGAACAAAGTTATCAATATTACAATGAATTTATGTGGAATGGCAGATATGCAGAATGTATTTCATTAGATGAAACAATTAAAAGAATGAAATAGCTAAATTTCAATTTTAGGTTGGGTAATAAAATAGTAATTTGTAAAAGAACATGATTTTATTCATAATAAAGAATTTATGGAGGATAATTTATGATAAAGCAGGCAGGTGAAAATGATATTCTCATCATTGAGGAAATTCTGTTAGATTCAGTAATTTGGATGAAAAAAAATAAATTATAGAATCAATGGGATGAGGAAAGTATAAAGTGGAATTCTCTATCAAAAGATTATCAGATTAATGATTTTTATATTGATTATCAGAATAGGGTACCTGTAGCATGTATAGCTATAACTGATTTAGACACAAAATATTGGCCTGAAATTCCAAAGGGAAAGTCACTATATATACATAAGTTAGCAGTTAAAAGAGAATTTGCAGGTAAAGGTATTTCAAAAGAACTTATTAACTTTGCAAAACATTTATCAATAAGAAATGGTATTAATTCACTAAGATTAGATTGTAATTTGCAAAGAAATAAATTGAAGATGCTATATGAAAATAAAGGTTTTATATATGCAGGTAAGAAGAATTTTGGAAATAATTATGATATGGCACTATATGTATGGCATATATAAAACTTCACGTAACTACAAATTCCAATTTATCTGATTGAACAAAATGAACATAATATCTAGCTGAGTTAATTTACATTTTTCTTATTAGACGCAACAGTAAGATAATGTTCACTAAACCACAAATTTGCTTGATAAATAATGGCAATTTACTATGAGGTAAAATATTGAAAGGAAAATAGAATGAATAATATATCTAATATTGATAATATTCCCAAGGAATATATGTATGACCCTGATTTTCAATCTAAAATGAAAACAATATTAATAGGAGATGCCATTGACTGTGAAAAAATTTATGCAAATATAGACTATGTAAAACCTGGTGCTGAAAGCGTAAAGTATCATTCACATTGAAAACAGGAAGAATTCTTTCTAATAATAAATGGAAAAGGTATATTGAGAATAGACGGAAAAGAAATATTAATAAAGACAGGTGATGTTATTTTAAAACCTGCTGGTAAAGATATCGCACATCAGTTTATAAATAACAGTTCAGAAATATTACAGATACTTGATGTAGGAACTCGTGAAGAAGACGATGTTATTACATATCCAGATGAAAATGTAATTCTTATAAAAAATAAAAAACTGATTTTTAATATTAATGATAATATTAAAGATTGGACCTCAGAACTAAATGAATAATTCTAATTAAATAAGTAAAAGAAAAAAGAAGAGCTTAGTTAATTCCACCTATTTATTATATGAGTCATTATTTGGACAAAAAAGTAATATGGAAAATATGGTGGAAAAGTTTTCAGAGGATATATCAAAAACATTGATGATCTTTCTAAATTAATGGATTTTAAAATAGATGATAATGGAAATTTATTAGTATCTGAGAAGTAAATAGTAAAAAGGCGAGTATACTACTCGTCTTTTTACTATTTTAAGGAGAAAATTATTGAGACTTGGACTTATTGCCGTTAATAATGCCATAAAAAATCTACAATAATTACGACTAGTCTTTCAGCTGACAGATGGGGGAAAATACTTAGTGATCCTGTGAGTGATAATTGCTTCTGTGAATCTTCTGGAATGTCTATTGCTTTTTTTATATATCGAGAGTGCTCTTTGTATCACGGAGTTGATGGAAATAGTGAGGCTGAGATATATAATAACTAAAATTTTTAATGGAAAATACTTAGAATATGAACATTCGTACAATAAAAAATCATTAATATTATATTATTGTCCGATGTAAACGTATCTAATAGGCAATATAATTATGTACATAAAGAGATATATTAATTGAAAACAAAACAAGGGAGAAGATGTTTATGTTATTGTTCAACTGCAAACCCAAAATTCATAATTTTGAAGCATTTAGCGAATTTGCTGAAGAATTTAATATAGGTGAAGGGGATCTTGTATTCACTTTAGGTTCTCTATATGAACCCATATTTAAACCATTAAACTTAAAATGTAACTATATACTCCATAAGCATGGTCTTGGAGAACCAACAGATGAAATGGTAAAGACCATATTTGAAGAAGCTGAAAAGTTCAACTATAAAAGAGTTATAGCTGTTGGAGGAGGTACTATAATTGATATAGCCAAATTAATGACTCATTCAGGTATATCTAAAGATACAAATTTATATGATCTCTTTACAAAAAAAATTCCTTTTAATAAAAATAAGGAACTGGTTATTGTTCCAACTACTTGTGGAACAGGTAGTGAGGTTACCAATATTTCAATAGTAGGTTTTGTGGAGAAGAATACAAAGTTTGGATTAGCCATTGAAGAACTTTATCCCGATGATGCTGTATTAATAACAGAATTATTAAAGACATTACCTTTCAATCCATTTATAACAAGTTCTATTGATGCTTTAATACATTCTATAGAATCTTATTTGGCACCAAGATCTAATCCTTATACAGAATTATATAGTTTAGAAGCAATTAAAATTATATTAGAAGGATATTTAAAAATACTTGAAAAAGGTAAAGATTACAGAAATGAAATTATGAATAATTTTGCTATAGCTAGTAATTATGCAGGAATAGCTTTTAGTAATACAGGAGTAGGTGCCATACATGCTATATCTTATCCATTAAGTGGGAAATATCATGTAGCACATGGAGAAGCAAATTATCAATTTTTAACAGAGGTTTTAAGAACTTATTATAAGATAAATAGTAAAGGAAAAATCAAAGAATTAAATGCCTATATTTCAAAAATTTTAAACGTTAAAGAAGATGCAGAGGTAATATACGATAAAATAGATGAAATATTAGGAGGGTTTTTATCCAAGAAAAAGCTCAGCAAATATGGTATGCAGCAAAATGAAATAGATGATTTTTCAACACTGGTAATTGAAACTCAACAAAGATTACTTAACAATAACTATGTTCCTTTTGATAAGAAAATTGTATCTTCTGTATATAAAAATTTATTCTAAGAGAATAGCAAAATTTTAAAATAATAATAAATTCAATAAGAATGATATAAAAATTAAGGGGTGAAGAAAAATGTTAGTTAAAAATAAAGTTAAAGAATTAAATATTTTTGCTACAAGAATGAGAATAGAAACTATAAGACAAATTGCTACAAGAGGTTTTGGTCATATTGGTGGGGCTATGTCCATATGCGATGTGTTATCAGTTTTATATGGTGATGTCATGAAAATTGATCCTAAAAATCCTAAAATGGAGAATCGAGATTGGTTTATATGCTCTAAAGGACATGCAGGACCAGCAGTATACTCTGCTTTGGCTTTAAGAGGTTTTTTCCCAGTAGAAGAGCTTAAAACGTTGAATCAACATGGAACAAATTTCCCTAGTCACTGTGATAGAACAAAAACTCCAGGAATTGATGTAACTACAGGTTCTTTAGGGCAGGGATTGTCTGCAGCAATAGGAGTTGCATTAGGACACAGACTGGATAAAAAAGATAGCTATGTTTATGTAATATTAGGTGATGGCGAGTGTGATGAGGGACAAGTATGGGAAGCAGCATTATATGCAGCTCAAAAGAAAACTAGTAATTTGATTGCATTTGTAGATTATAACAAACAACAAATAGATGGATATACAAAGGATGTAAATGATTTAGGAGATATGCGTGAAAAATTTGAAGATTTTGGCTGGTACTCATTGAGTGTAGATGGTTCAAATGTAGAAGAAATAGAGGAAGCAATTCAAAAAGCTAAGGAACAAAAGGAGAAACCTTCAATGATAATATTAAATACAAGAAAAGGTGAAGGCTGCAATTTTGCTGAAAATACTTTAAATAATCATCATGTAAATGTATCAATGGAACAGGGAAATGAGGCTATTAAAATATTAGAAAAAAAATTAAATACATTAATAAATAATTAAGGATGGTGAAAATTATGAGTATGAAGACTATGAGTATAATATTAGCAAAGGAAAATGTAGTAGATTCAAAAGCTATGAGGGATGCTTATGCAGAAACTCTTATAGATTTAGCAGAAAAGGATGAAAGAGTAGTAGTGCTAGATGCAGATTTGATGTCATCTATGGGTATGAAACCTTTTGCTAAAAAGTATCCGGAAAGAACTTTTAATGTAGGTATAGCTGAAGCAAACATGATAGGAGTAGCTAGTGGATTGTCTTTAACTGGGAAAATACCTTTTGCACATACCTTTGGGGTTTTTGCATCAAGAAGAGCTTGTGATCAAGTTGCTATATCTGGATCATATCAGAAAGCAAATATAAGGATAGTAGGAAGTGACCCTGGAATTACAGCAGCTTACAATGGAGGTACACATCAAACATATGAGGATTTAGGTATAATGAGGGGTATCCCTGAAATGACTGTTATGGAGCCTACAGATGTTACTATGTTAAAGGATATTTTAAGACAAGTTAAAGATAAATATGGAATGTATTATATAAGACTTGTAAGAAAAACTTCAACAAAAATATATGAAGAAGGATCAACTTTTAAAATAGGAAAGGCTGTAGAAGTAGTTCCAGGGTATGATGCTACAGTAATAGCAGCGGGTTTATTAGTAGCTGAAGCTATAAAGGCAGCAAAAATTCTAAAAGATAAAGGCATATCTATTAGAGTACTTAATATGTTTACTATAAAACCTATTGATAAAGAAGCTATTATAAAAAGTGCAAGGGAAACTGGTGCTATTGTAACAGCTGAAAATCACAATATATTAAATGGCCTTGGATCAGCAGTGGCAGAAGTACTAGGAGAAAATGCACCTGTACCTATGGAGAGAATAGGAATGCGAGATTGTTATGGAGAAGTCGGCTCAATAGATTATTTGAAGGATAAATATGGATTGAATTTTTCTAATATAGTGGAGCAAGTAGAAAAAGTTATAAAGAGAAAAAATAATAAATAATGGGGGTTAATTATATGAAAGCAGCAGTTATTGAAGATTTTAATAATATAGTTATGAAAGAGGTACCAGAACCAAAATTGGGATATGATGAAGCTTTAATAAAGGTTGAATATGCTGGAATCTGTGGTACAGATGTTCATATATTTGCAGGACATCATAAGCAGGCTAAACCACCATTGATACCGGGTCATGAATTTGTAGGAAGATTAGCTAAGGTTAATACTGATAAACCTATAGATTTTAAAATAGGTCAAAGAGTTGCAGCACAGCCTTTAACTGGATGTGGTAAATGCGAATTATGTATACAGGGAAGAGATAATGTTTGCGTAGACTTAAACATATTTGGTGTTCACAGTAATGGATGTTTTGCAGAATATATAAAGGTACCTTTAAAAAAGGTTTATGCAGTACCAGAAGATATAGATCCTAAAATTGTAGCATTGGTAGAACCTTTAGCCGTGGCTATGCATGATGTTAGAAGAAGTAATTTAATTGTAGGTCAGACAGCATTAATAATAGGGGGAGGTCCTATAGGTATCTTAATAGCTATGGTTGCAAAACTTAACGGTGCATCTAAAGTAGTTATAAGTGAAATAAATGAAAAACGTATTAAATTTGCTGAAGATATGGATATGGGATTTGATATGATTAATCCATTGAAAGATGATGTAGATGGAAAAATCAAAAATTTAACTAATAATATGGGATTTGATATAGTTTATGAAGTTTCAGGAGTTCAGGCAGGAGCGGATTTAATGACTAAAGCTACTAAAATAGGTGGAACTATAATGATGATAGGTATCCCAAGTAAAAATTATAGTGTAGATACAGGAGCTATAACTTTAAAAGAACTAAAAATGGAAGGAGTAAGAATACATGCACAAATAAATTTTGCAGCTGCATTAGATGTCATTATTAACAATGTATTCAATGATAAATTAAAGAGACTTATAACTAATGAATTTAATATAGAGGATATAAAAGAGGCTATGGAATTTTCTATAAATGACAAAGATCACTTTAAGGTTTTACTGAAAATGGATAAATAGATACAATTTAAAAGGCTCTGTACAAATCTGTATAGAGTTTTTTAAATTATTAATTGAAGAGAGTGAAATATTTCATATAGGTGGTGTAAATAATGGCTTTATTAATAAATCCTTCATTGTTAGCAGCTGATTTTTGTAATTTGGAAAGACATATACGAATACTTGAAGAAAGTAATATAAAATCTATTCATATTGATGTTATGGATGGAAACTTTGTATCCAATCTAGCTTTTGGAATAGGTGAAATTAAAGCTATTAATAGAATTACTAATATGAAACTAGATGTACATCTAATGATAAATAATGCAGAAAGATATATAGAAACTTTTGTTGAGTCAGGGGCAGATTCTATTACAGTGCATGAAGAAGCTTGCACTCATTTATATAAGACAATACAGCATATTAAAAGCCTTGGAATAGAAGCAGGTATTGCATTGAATCCATCAACTAATATTAATAATTTAAGGTATGTTTTTAATTTAGTAAACAAAGTGCTTATTATGACTGTAGAACCAGGTTTTGGTGGACAACAATTTATAAGTTCCATGAAAGAAAAAATTGTAGATACAAGAGTTATTAAAGATAAAAATAAGTATGGCTTTGAAATACAGGTGGATGGTGGAATAAATTCTGAAAATATTAGGAGTGTAGTAAATTGTGGAGCTACAAATATTGTCATAGGTTCAGGGATTTTTGATGGTGGACATATAAAAGAAAATATAAATAAATTTTACAGTATTTTTGACTCTAGTTGTATAGTTTAGGTAAATGTAGAATTTAAAAAAGCTATAATTGTACAAATGTATAATAACAGTTTCAAAAAAATATAAAACTGGTTATATAAAAATCTATTAAAAAGTCTTAAAATAGTAAATGTAGAATCTAATAGTAGATTTTAGAACTTTATGAAAAGGTTTTAATGCAGCTAGAGATAAGATATCTAAAAGTTCACAATAATTGAATAAAAATGGAGGTTTGTATTATGAAGATGATTATTAATGGGGAAAAGGTCAATTCAAGTGATGAAAAGGTAATACAGGTTTTAAATCCTGCCACACAAGAAGTTTTGGATACCGTACCAAGTGCAACACCGGAAGATATACAAAAAGCTATTCAAGCTGCTCAAAATGGTAAGAAAGTTTGGGGACAGACACCGTTATATGAACGTTCCACAATACTTAAAAAATATGTTGGATTGCTGGAAGAACACAAATCAGAACTATCAAAATTAGAATGTAGTGAAACTGGTAAAATAATAAAGGAATGTGAAGGAGAAGTAGGTACAGCCGCAAAAATATTTACGGGCTTTATCGAAAGAGCTAATCATCTATGTGGTGAAGTAATGCCTGATTGTCAATCGGAATGTGGTAAAGATTTAATATTTACAAGAAGAGAACCTTTAGGAGCAATTGCCTGCATAGTACCATTTAACTATCCCGTGGAATTATTCTTTCATAAAGTAGCACCAGCTCTTGTAATGGGCAATGCAGTTATTATAAAGCCGGCTACGGATAATCCTTTGACAGCTATAAGGCTTGTGGAGCTTTTATTAGAGGCAGGAGTACCTAAAGGTGCAGCGCAAATAGTAACGGGAAGAGGTTCTGTAGTAGGAAATCATCTTATAGAGAGTCATGATATAAATGCTGTTAGCTTAACAGGAAGTACTGAGGTTGGTATTGAAGTAGCTGAAAAATCATCAAAATATCTCCATAATGTATTTTTAGAGCTGGGTGGAAACGATGCCATGATAGTATTGGAAGATGCAGACATAGATTTTGCAGTAGAGGAAACTATTCTTGGAAGAATAACAAATACTGGACAGACTTGCTGTGCTACAAAGAGAGTAGTTATTAGTAATAAAGTTAAAGAAGAGTTTACGGAGAAACTTATAAAAAGACTTGAAAAAGTAAAAAGGGGAAATCCAGCTGATTATAGCACAGATATAGGATGTTTAATAAGTGAAAGAGCAGCCATAGATATTGAAAAACAAGTTAAACATACAATTGAGCAAGGAGCAAAATGTGTATATGGAGGAACTAGAAACAAAGCTTTTTTTGAACCTGCTGTATTGGTAGATGTAACACTAGATATGGATATAGCTAAAGATATGGAGATATTTGGACCAGCAATACCTATAATTGGTTTTGACACTGAAGAAGAGGCTATTGAAATAGCAAACGCACCTATATACGGTCTTCATTGTGGAATTGTAACTAAGAATACTAAAACAGCTATAAATATAGCATCAAAAATTGAAGTAGGAAATGTTGTGATAAACGGAACAGGAAACTATAGGCATACAGATATGGCTTTTGGTGGAGTTAAAATGACGGGTATAGGAAGAGAAGGAGTTCAGTATACTCTAGAGGAAATGAGTAACGTAAAGAGTTATATATTAAAGAATATTTTTAATTAGGCATATGAATGTGCCTTAATATAAATGTAAATGAACTTAAGGCACATTCAAATAAATAAACTAGTCAGTATGCTAGTCTATTTTGAATCCCAATGCGTCAACAGAACCCTAAGATAGCTTACTATCTCAGGAACCTATTTCCTTGTTGACTTCAAAATATACGTCGCATCTTTGACTTGTTATTTATTTTCATATGCCTAATTAAAAGAATACTATTATAAAATTGTTGTTCTCCACATGTTATTTATATTTGCTACTGGAATTGTGTCATGAATAGCATTGTGGTATAAATAGCTACTTCCAAAATATTTTATATATATATGTACATCTATATTATATATTTTACCTATAATATAGATGTATTTTAATTTACAATTATTTATTTGGTAATAGATTTATTTATAAATGGTAAAAGTTTTAATGCAAGTTCTAATTCTAATAAATCGTTTTCAGAAGTTATATCTATACAGCACAGTTCTTCTATCTGTTTTAATCTATATCTTATAGTATTGTGATGAAGGTTCATTTCTTTTGCACAACTTCGAAAGCTTCTATGGCATTCAAAAAAGTTTTTTAAAGTTGTAAGTAATTCAGAATTATTTTTTTTGTCAAAAATAATTATGAGACCTATATATTTATTGGCAAAGTTTTGGATGTCTTTATTGATGCCAGGATTACTTAATATAGAGTAAATTCCAAGATCATTAAAATTTATAATAAAGTTATTATTAAAAAATTTTTTGTAAGAATCAAATGCTCTTACTGCTTCGTTATAGCTTGTCTTAATTCCATCTATGGAAGTATGGTATGTGCCTATTCCAAAACTAAAATCATTTATATGGAAGAAATTTTCAAATTCCTTTTTAATTTTTATGATTTTTAATTTTGTATTTTTATAATTTTCCATAGGAGAAATATTCTTGCTTACAGGATTAAATATAATGTAGTTTCCATTGAACTCAAAAGCACTTAATACTTTATATTTAAGATTAATGTTATTTTCAATAAATGTGTAAACTTTATCTAAATCTTCATATTCAGATATAGGTAGATTTTTAGATACAGTCACTACATAGTCTTTATATAAGTCTATATTAAGTTCATTAGATTTATATAACAAAGTGTTTTTATCCATAGTCTTATTAGTAACTAATTGTAGTAAAAATTTGTTTTGTCTTGGACTAAATTTTCTATTAGAGTTTAGAAATCTATTTACATAAGATTGAACGCAAATCACAATATATTGTAACAGAGAGATATCTTCAGGTTTAAGTTCATCATTTTTTTCATAGAGAAACATGTAACCATAACAACTCATTTTATGATTTAAAGAACAAAATAAAATTGATTGCTTTTCAAAAATAATCCTTTTAATATTATTTATTATAAGATTATTTTGTGTATTCTGAAATTTTTCAATTAACTCTGTTATTGATTCTTCAGAGATAGGTGATTTAGGGGGATAGCTAGCAGATATATTATTGTAATTTATATATATATAACAGGGGATATTAAAAATTTTATATATGTGTTTAGTAATTTCGTCAAAACTATTACTATTTAATATAGTATCCGATAATGTGGTCATTTTATTTAAAATATCTTTATTTGTCCCCAATTGTACTATATGCATTAAATGGAGGAGGGGAGAAAAAAAATCATACCATCCATATTCATTGGGAATATACATTAAAGGAAAATTGTGAGTATTACAAAAATCTATAGTTTTCTGTGAAATTTCCTTTATATATCTATTTATTTTAATTCCTAAAGCGCAAACACCTCTATTGTATAATTCCTTTACGATTTTGTATTGAAGTTCAGGGCTGTCCTTAAACATGTATCCTGTAGTCATAAGAAATTCATTTCTTTTTACAAAATGAAAGGAATCTGGAGCTTCAAGTACTCCAAATTGGTCTATTGGACGCTCTAAACCATTAGAACCTGCAATTACCTTTGATTTATTAAGTGGATGTAGTTTTAAAGCTTCATTTAAAATAATCTGCAAAATAATCACTTCCTCAGTAATATATAATTAAATATTTATAAAACATAAGGCATGTGAAAATAAATAACAAGTGAAATATATTAGTATACTGACTAGTTATTTATTTGAAGATGCCTAAATGAAAAGGAATACAACAATTAGATTATGAAGTTATTAATTATTTTTGTCAAGTTTATAAAATAAGAATGATAACAGTTGAAGCAAGTTCTTAA
>NZ_BAEV01000023.1 GCF_000246895.1 Clostridium arbusti SL206
AAAACTTTAATTATATATTATTTAATAATATGTATTAGTTTTTCTGGTATTATATACTGGGTTATGCCTTCTAAATATGGTAAAGAAACAGATATAATTCAATATAAGTTTAATAGTATAATTAACAATCAAGAAGAGAGCACCTCTGATTTTGCTACTATTGGGATAAATACCAATGGATTATCTCTTTTAGGAAAAAAGTTACAAATAAGTAATGATAAGATTTCTTTAATAAGTGGAGATGTACCAAGTTATTTGAGAACAAAAGTATATTATAATTATAGTTTTGATAGTTGGACGGCAAATGTAAATCTGCCTTTAATAAAATCCAAACAAGTATTGAATGTATTAGATTTAGCACCAGATGATGAAATTGTTAAAAGAAATATTGACTATAACAAAGAAAAAGGTACTAAAATTAAAACTCTTTCAATCCAAAATTTAAATAATAATTTTTTTGATGTTATGATATCTCCTAATTACATTACAAAAGTGGTTTCTTCAGCAAATTCATATATTTCCATGTACGACAATGAAAATTATTTAGTAGGAAAACTCCAATCTAATTACTCCATAAACTTTTATGATTACAGTGATACAGAAACCTTTGAAGATTATTCTAGCTCAAAATATAAAAACGATATAAATAATATCCAAGAAAATATTAATAAAAACAAACTAAACCATAATTTCATCAGAACTTCTCTTTACTTTAACAGTTCGCAGAGGGTAAAAGAATTAGCAGATAGAATAACATCAACAGCTTCTAATAATGATGAAAAATTAAGACTCATTAAAAACTATTTACTTAATAATTATAGCTATAATTTACAGCCTAATGAAAAGAATAACAATTCTCAAGACTATGTTGATTTCTTTTTATTCGATGAGAAAAAGGGATACTGTAAGTCCTTTGCTTCTGCTGCTGTAATGTTATGCCGGGCTGTTGGTATACCCGCTAGATATGTAGAAGGTTTTAAAGTTAGAAAAGAGATAGATAATAAGGGCAGCTATGTTTTAAGATCCTCTGATGCCCATGCCTGGTGTGAGGTACTTACTTCTGTAGATAAAGGCACTTGGTCAATATTAGAAACCACACCCCCTTTCGACTCCTTAAACGGTGTCGTCAGTAGCACTGAAAATTCTTCTCAAAATAACAATACTGAAAATATGGGACAGCAAAAGCAATCGGAAAAACTTAGGGATAATAATCAAGTAAACACATCTACTGTAACAGAGAAAAAAACTGCTGCTGAAGATAAACAAAACAATAGTAATAAAAAAATTAGTAATGTAAATTTAATTAAAAACCTTAAAAAAGTTCTAAATTATAATTATGCAATTATAATAATATGTCTAATTATTTTATATATCCTAATTAGATTTTTAAGAAGAAACTTTATTATTAAAAACCTAAGAACTAATGAATCTTTAATACCCCTATATGTTTTTATATTAAAAAGATTAAAGACAATAAATATAATTAAACAGCCTTATGAAACCGATAAAGAATTTGCTTTTAGAATAAAAGACAAATTAAATATTGAACATTTGGTAGAAGTCGTATATAAAGAAGCCTACGGAAATGAAAAAACTCCTTTAGACAAAAATTCCATTATATTAGCTGTTGAAAAAGCAGTAAAAAATAATTCAAATATTTTTAAATACTATATATTTTTTTGAAAATTAAACTCTTACCTATATATAGGATAGCAAAAATAATTGAACGTACTTAGGCTTTCAATTCTTTTTGCTATGCAATTATGCTAAACAATACAAACTCAATGATATTCTATGTTTATACATTTATAAATACAACATACAATCCTATAAATACGTGCATACTAGTGCTTATAGGAGGAGATTACTTTGAATTTTAAAAAGTTTTTTGCTAATATCTTTATTGTATTCATATTTTTAATATTATTTATTTCTTTAACTTTTTTAGAGGTAAGTGCTAAATCACCTAGTTCATATTACATAAAAAATACCACAAGACCAACAAAACTTTACATAGTATCTCTAAGTAAAATGACTGATTCTGAAAAAACTATGATTGTTACACTGCAAGGTCAAGTTAATAATACTTCTACTTCTCAGATTTACACACTAAGCGCTGGTGAACCAGATTATGAAATATGGCTGAATGATTTAAAATCCAATTATGATGTTAAATACGAAATGGTAGAAGATCCATGGTTACTATTAGATAAATTTAAAAATTCTATAAACGGATACGTATTATATAGCAAAAATAGCAAAACAGATCCATCTATAAATAATGCTTGTTCTTTAGCGGCGTTAAAAAAATCTATTGCCATAGATAAATCCATCGAAGAAAAGGTTAAATCTAAAGGTATAACTAAATTGAATGGCGATTGTAGTAATACTGATAAGTATTGGGCCTATAACAATCTATGGAATAAAGGATTAAATCACTCAATTGCAGTACAATTATCTCCAAATAAAACTGGTCCTCTACGTGATTATGCAATTATGTCAAAGGCACTAGTATTTTATGAAGATATGCCATCAGATTTTTCTCTTAGAGATAAGGTCTTTGGATCTATGAAAAAGGATTCTATTTGCTTAGGTTGGGGCCCAAATGAATTTCATAACGTAGTAGAAGCTTCAAAGTATGGAGTAAATGTAATACCTTCAGACTGGTCTTATAATCTAACTTTGTTAAGTAGCTTTCCATCTATACCGCTTACTCAAAATAGTGGTACTAAGGCATTAAAAGAAGATAATGTACACTATGTAACCTTTGTAATGTCTGATGGAGATAATCAGCAATGGAATCTTGGTAAAAATTATTCATCTCCTAAGTGGTATGGATCTAAAGATAGAGGCAATTTTAATATGGGATGGGCTATGACACCATCTCTATATGATTTAGCTCCTACTGTATTAAAATTGTATTATAAAAATGCTAGCTCAGGTATGAATAGTGATAATTTTATTGTATCACCTTCCGGTAATGGATATATGTATCCGAGCAAATTTGACAAAGCAGCATTAGATATGCAGGTTAAAAGCTTAAACACCTACATGAAAAATGTTGATCAAAAGTATGTAGCAATTCTTGATGATTGGGCACTAGATAATATATCTGTTTGGAATAAGTACACTGAACAACCTAATATACATGGTCTATTTTATCTTAATTTTAGTAAACAAAATGATTACAAGGGAAAGATTATATGGTCTAATAATAAACCTATAGTATCTTGTAGAGATTTGCTTTGGTCAAGTCTTGAAGATAATAATACTTTAATTAATAAAATTAACGGATATGTTAACTCAGGATTTACAGATATAAATGATCCAAATGCCTACACATTTGTCTACGTGCACGCTTGGAGTAAAACCATGGCAGATGTTCAATCCGTAGTAAATAAACTAAATAAAAATTCTAAAATACGAATTGTTACTCCTGATGAATTTATGCAGCATGTAAGTGAGAATGTTAAACATTAGATTAAGTTAAAAATAACTAATTACAGATAAATGCATTTAATGCAAAAAATTTTTTCGAGATATTCTTATAAAAGCAGGTACTATAAGAAGACTAAGTTTTATTGTAATTATAATAAAACCTAGTCTTTAGTTTTTATACAAACTAATTTATGTTAAACTAACATTCATTCACTATTTAATTCCTGCCTGTTTTAAATAATCTTTATTTACAAATTTATCTACATCTACTGAAGTTGTAATTAAATTAGAACTTTTCATAAAGTCCTCTGTTTTTTTCAACTCTGTGATGTCATCAGCTGTTAAATTAGGATTAAAATCATATTTAGGTAATACTTTAATAAGCTGATCCTGAGGTAAATTTACTTCACTGCTTATTAATTGAGCTGTTTCATTCAAATTTTCCTTTTCAAAATCAACTCCTTTTTGTACATCCTGCAAGAATATTTTAACAAGTTCCGGATTTTCTTGAGCAAACTTATTTCTAACTATATAAGTACATATTCCAAGTTTTATTCCTGTACCATCCACCAAAACTTTTCCTGCACCATTGTTTTCCATTTTCGTAATGGTAGGTTCCCACACCGCACCTGCATCAATACTTTTATTTGCAATAGCAGCACTTATATCACCATTAGTATCCATATTTATTAGCTGCACATCGTCAGTAGTCATATTATTCTGTTTTAAAATCAAATATATAAGATGGTGAGCATAAGATCCCTTTACTACAGCTACCTTTTTACCCTTTAGTTGTTTCGGTGAAGTAATGTTTGAATCTTTAGCTATCATAACAGCCAAAGCCTTAGGTCCTATAGAACTAGATGCAATAATACTTGTATCCTGTCCAGCAGCTTTTCCTATAAAAGCTGGTGAATCTCCCATCATTCCAATATCCTGACTTCCTGATGCCAAGGATTCATTTTCTGGTGGACCAGATGCAAATGATGTCCATGTTACCTTAACACCAACCTTTGCCATATCCTGTTCAATCCATTTTTTCTGCTTGGCAACAAAAATTGGTGCATAGTTCGGTATCGGTTGAGTTGCTATTCTAATTTCTTTAACTTTAACACCTGAAGTACTATTACTTTTTTCTGAAGAAACATTATTTTTGCTACTGCATCCTACAGTTAAAATAATTAATAAAACCATACTTGCTGCTAATATTTTACCTTTTCTTCTTAACATTTTATTCTCTCCTCATGTTTTATTTATTAAAGCATTCTAATAAATAGTCATGTATACTAATATATTTAACTTGCTATTTATTTTCACATACCTTATTTTAAATTGTATAATAGAAAGTTTCTTTTTTATCAGAAAAAAATTCCTTATATATGGGTTTTCTTATTTCTGAAAAATCATAACTATTTCTTTCTCTTGGTCTTCCAATTTCTATGGGAATTACTTTCTTTATTTTTCCTGGTCTTTGTGACATAATTACAACTTTATCCCCTAAATATATGGCCTCATCAATGTCATGGGTTATAAATATTATAGTAAGTTTTTTTGTTTTCCAAATTTTAAGACATTCTTCCTGCATTTGAATTCTAGTAAGTGCATCCAAAGCTCCAAATGGCTCGTCCATTAGAAGTACTTCTGGATCATTAGCCAAAGCTCTGGCTATAGATACTCTCTGCGACATACCTCCTGAAAGCTGACTTGGATATGCATTTTCGAATCCCTTTAATCCAACTAATTCTAAGTGTTGCTTGACTATATCTTGTTTCTCTTCACTTGATTTATTTCTTAATCCAAATGATATATTGTCGCTTACAGTAAGCCATGGGAAAAGTCTATGTTCCTGAAAAGCTACACCTCTTTTTAAACTTGGCTTTAATATACTTTCTCCATCCATTACAACCGTACCTTCATAATCATTATCAAGTCCGGCGATTATTCGAAGAAGTGTACTTTTACCACAACCACTGCTTCCTATTATACTTATAAATTCACCTTGCTTTATATCTAAATTAATATTTTCAAGTATAGATACTTCCTCTTTATCAATAATAAACTTTTTATTTAGATTCTTAATTGAAATACCCGTTTGAATCGATTCACTCATTTGTTCATGGCACCTCCTTAATTTTCATCTTAGATTTCCCATCTTATTAAACGTCTTTGAAGCTTTAAAAGTAAAACATCCATTATCTTTCCAATTACACCTATTATAAGCATTCCAACAATTACAACATCAGTCTGAGAAAGCTGTCTAGCATCAGAAATCATATATCCAACACCACTTGTAGATGCTATAAGTTCAGCTGCTACAACACACATCCATGCACCACTTAAACCTATTCTTATACCTGTCATTATAAATGGCAAAGATGATGGTATTATAACCTTCTTTATTAGTTTTCCCTTCGGTATTTCAAGAACACATGCTACTTCAACTAATTTTTTATCAACCTGATGAATACCTTCAACAACATTTGTAAATATAGGAAAAAATGCACCGAGAAAAATTATGTATATTTTTGAATTTTCCCCTATTCCAAACCAAAGTATGGCCAGGGGAATCCATGCAATTGGAGGTATGGGCCTAATAACTTGAATCACAATATTTGTTATTCTATCAAAGTGTTTTGACAGACCTACAATTACTCCTAAAAATATTCCACTTACAGTAGCCAGTAAAAAACCTTCTATAACCCTAAGAATACTCATGCCTATATTTTTATATAAAGTACCTGCTTTTATAAGACTTATAAATGAATCCCATACCTTTCCCGGTCCTGGTAATAATATAGGATTTACTATACCTGTCCTAAAAAGTATTTGCCAAATAATTATTATAGATACAGGTAAAATTAAGTATTCTATAATTTTATAAACGTTTTTTATTTTGTACATTGGACAATCCTCCTTATCATTAGTTATAGTGTATTTATATCATTTAAAAATATCTCTATTAGAATTAACTGATTCAGCTATACTTCTAAGTTTTTTCATTTTCTCATCATCTAGTTTCACATCATCCATAGGATACTGCCTGCCTAGATATTCATATTTAGGCCTTCCAAGAGGATGATAGGCTAAAAGTTCATGACTTACATTTGACTTTCCATTAATAAAATCAACTATTTCCTTTATATCTTCTTCAGAATCATTAAATCCTGGTATAACTGGAGTTCTTACCAGTTTATTAAGCTTAGGAAATTTTTCACACAGCTTAATAAAATTATCTATTATAAGTCCATTAGATACTCCTGTGAATTTTTTATGCTTCTCCTCATTTATGCATTTTATGTCAAATAAAACTGTATCTAAAAATTCCATAGCTTGTTCTAAATCATCCCAATCAGTATATCCACAGGTTTCTATGGCTGTATTCATTCTTCGTTTTTTTGCTGTCTTAAGAAGTTCAATGGTAAACTCTGGTTGATTTAACGGTTCTCCGCCACTGATAGTTAATCCTCCTCCAGATCTTGAATAGAATACACTGTCTTTTTCCACTGTTTTTAAGATCTCATCTACAGTCATTAATTTACCGTAAACAGAGAGAGCTTTTGATGGACAAGCATTAGCAAAAATATTTGGATCCTTATCTATATTTCTATCAATCATAATTTTATTGTCATCAGTTTTTCTAATTTCATCATCACTGCATAAGCTTAAACATTCAGTGCATCCGCTACCTAATATGCATTTGCTGCTGTTATAAGTAATCTCTGGTTCCTTCTTTTGTGATTCCGGATTGCTGCACCATTTGCATCTCAAAGGGCATCCTTTTAGAAAAACAATGGTTCTAATACCAGGACCGTCGTGAACAGAATAGGGTTGTATATTTATAACATATCCCTGTTTTTTATTATCAGAATCATTGTCTTTAATCATTTTTTCCTCCAAAACGTTTCATTGTATGCATACTTATAAAGTAGGTTTTACTTCATAGTAATATCAATAGATCTTACCTAGTGAGAGTTTGTGCTCCCACTAAGTTTAGATTAATTATACAGACTTATTATATTTCTAAATACAACCTAAGCTAAATTTTCATGTTCAGTTCTTGCAATAATGTCATTTTGCAAATCTGGTGAAAGATCTGTAAAGTAGGCACTGTACCCTGCAACTCTTACTAATAGATTTCTATATTTTTCGGGCTCCTTTTGTGCGTCCAAAAGAGTTTGTTTATTTATAATGTTAAATTGAAGATGCCATAATTTTAAATCGCACCAAGTTCTTATAAAGGATACAAGCTTCTCACTTCCACTATTCCCCTCAACACAGGATGGGCTCAATTTTACATTTAAAAGTCTAGCTGCTCTTTCTCTATGACTGTAGTTTTTAGAAGTAAAATTTGATAAAAGTACAGCTGTAGGTCCATTCACATCTGCACCATGTGAAGCAGAAGAACCATCAGCTAATGGTGTATAAGCTTTTCTTCCATTTGGAGTAGCACTAACAACTTTTCCAAAAGGTACATGGGATGTGAAGGGAACATATCTTAAATCAAGATGAACACCTAATTCTTCAGAATATTTCTCTGTGAACTTAAGAGCTTCTAAGTCTAGTGCTTTAGCAATTGAGTCTGCATAAGAATCATTGTTACCATAGCTTGGTGCATTAATAAGTAACTGTCTTATTATTTCGTAGCCTTCAAAATTATTTTCTACAGCTTCTATTAATTTTTCCATTGTTATTCTTTTATCTTCAAATACAAGCTTCTTAATAGCCGCAAGAGAATCTATAACTGTACCATAGCCTATAAATTCAAAGTAGCCAAGATCAATTCCACCTTCGATTTTAGGAGTATGAAGATCTTTAAGATCTTTCATGCAAAGATCATGTAGTGCAGAGCCCATAGGAGCCGCAAAATGCTTTGCTCTTAAATTGATTATTTCATGTTGCTGAATAAAAGCATGTTTTAAGAAATTTGTCTGCTGAGCAAGATATGCATTCCAAAATTCTTCCCAAGTCGTAAAATTTCTTGGATCTCCAGTTTCAAGACCTATATTTTCATCTCCATAGAGTTTCATTTTACCATTATAAAGAGTCATTTCTACCGCTGCAGCAAAATTTATATAAGCACATGGACTTGTATAAGTATCTCTGTTTGGCATTCTGCATTCAGCACATCCGGAAACCGCATAATCGTAAGCTTCTTCAAATTTAGCACCTTTAGCAAGTAGTAATGGTACAACTTCTTCATCATTTATTAATTTTGGAAAACCAGAACCATCCTTTATGGTTTCAGCTACTTCATATAAGTATCTTTCAGGTGATGTTCCATGAATTCTTGCTGCAAGGTCAGGATAGTTTAGAGGAAATTCTCTTTTTGATTGTAAGAACAGGTAGGTAAGTTCATTGGTAGCATCTACACCGTTCTTTGTTTGTCCTCCAATGGTAACAGCTTCCCAATGTGCATAGCCTTCATTGAAAGCTCCACCCGTTGGAGAAATATAAAGATCAATGAACTGAGCCATAGCTCCCCATACGCATTCTAATAATTCAATGGCAGAATCCTCTGTTAATGTACCCTCTTCTATATCTTTTTTATAATAAGGGTATAGATACTGATCCATTCTTCCATTAGAAATAACTGTACCTGTCTTTTGTTCCATTCTTGAGAACATCTGTGTAAACCACTGAGATTGTACTGCTTCGCGGAAATTACGTGCAGAATTTTCAGGGACCCAAGCACATACCTCTGCTATTTCTTCTAATTCTCTTTTCCTCTTAGCATCAGTTTCTTTAAGTGCTAATTCAGAAGCTAATTTTGCATGTCTTTTAGCCCATAGTATAATAGCTTCACTAACAGTAATTATAGCTTTAAGGAAAGGGGCTTTTTCCATACTGTCCACAGGACTAAACGGATCAAGAACTTCTAATTGTTTTTCCGCATCCTCTTTTATACCTTTGAATCCTCTCTTAAGTACCTTTTCATAATCATGAACCCACTGTATAGAAGAACGGAAAGATGCAGTTTCATTTACAATAAATCTTGACTTTAGAGAATCCTTTGGATCATATGTAAACTTTACTGTTTCCTTTGGAAGTGCTTTGGCTAAATCTTCATGAAAGGTTTTTCCCTTCCAGTATGGTGCAATGTCTTTTACAATTATGTCAGCATCTTCTTTTGAAATGTCAAAAGGAGACTTAGTTCTTTTGGGAAGTTCCTCAATAGCTAGATCTAGAAAATCTCCATCAAGTTCAGGATAAAGTATTCCGTATCTCCCTTCATAACCTGACCTTCCTACAATGAGTTGATTATCATCGATGTAAACAGTTATATTTTCAGCTATATGCTTTAGCGCTTTTGACCATCTTAGAATAAGAGGCTCTCCCTCAGTTTTTTTAAAAGATTCTGTAAAATATTTTGCTCTCTCCACATCAATACGAGGACGAGTGCTTTGAAAACTATCTAATATTTCATAGGCTCTTTTTCTACCATAAATTTTATGTTTACCATGAATTTCTTCCTGTATTCTTTCCTCTTGAGGTGACAAAATAGAATGAGTTGTTAACATAATAATCTCCTCCTAAGTATTTATTAATTTAATATTCACTTCATCAATTCAAACTTTTCTTACTGGATTACTATGATATTAGCATGTATGCTCTTAATTGTCAATAATTAATTGTTCCTTATTTAGGTAAGTAATTTTAAAATTTTTATTACTTATTAGTGTAAATAAAAAAACTAAGTTTTATTTTTCAATCATAATAAAACTTAGTTTTCTATATAATATATTTACACAATTTATATTAAACTTATTTTGATATCTAATTTATAAATATTTTTTTATCTCATCCACCTTATCAAGTCTTTCCCAAGGTAAATCTAGATCAGTTCTTCCAAAATGTCCATATGCTGCTGTTTGCTTGTATATTGGTCTTCTTAAATCAAGATCTCTTATAATAGCTGCAGGTCTTAAATCAAATATTTCATCTATAATTTCTACTATCTTATCTTCTTCTATCTTTCCAGTTCCAAAGGTATCTGCTGTAATTGATACTGGCCTTGCAACTCCGATAGCATAGGCTAGTTCTATTTCAATTTTATCTGCAACTCCTGCCGCTACTAAGTTTTTTGCTACCCATCTAGCTGCATAAGCTCCTGATCTGTCTACTTTTGTAGGATCCTTTCCTGAAAAAGCACCGCCGCCATGTCTTCCATAACCGCCGTATGTATCTACTATAATTTTTCTACCTGTTAATCCAGAATCTCCTTGCGGACCTCCTATTATAAATCTTCCTGTTGGATTTATAAAATATTTTGTTTTGTCATCCAATAAGTTTTCTGGTACTGCAACTTTTATTACATGCTCAATAATATCTTCCTTTATTTGCTCTAAAGTAGCATCTGGACTATGCTGTGTTGAAACTACTATAGTATCTACATGAACAGGCTTATCATTTTTATCATATTCAATAGTTACTTGAGTTTTACCATCTGGTCGTAAATATTTAAGTGTACCATTTTTTCTAACTTCTGATAACCTTCTTGAAAGTTTATGGGCTAATGCTATCGGTGTTGGTAAATATTCTGGTGTTTCAGTTGTAGCAAAACCAAAAACCATTCCTTGATCTCCAGCGCCTATAGCTTCAATTTCATCTTTTTCTCCTAATTTTGATTCTAAAGCTTCATCTACTCCTAGAGCTATGTCAGCAGATTGCTCATCTATTGATGTTAATACTGCAAGAGTACTAGCATCAAAGCCATATTTTGCACGATTATACCCTATTTCATCAATAGTTTTTCTAGCTATTTTAGGAATATCTACATAAGCACTTGTAGATATTTCTCCTACTAGTAAAACTAGCCCGGTTGTCACTGTAGTTTCTACCGCAACTCTACCATTAGGATCCTTTTCAATTATTGCATCTAGTATTGAGTCAGATATTTGATCTGCAATTTTATCTGGATGTCCTTCAGTAACAGATTCAGATGTAAATAATCTTGTCATTTTAAATCACCTTCCAATTTTAAATTAAATATACATTTATTTTCTTTGACATAATTCATATTTCTTTATAATACTTTAAATTTAATGAAATAAAAAAAGACCAAGTTTTATCTTTTTATAATAAAACTTGGTCTCCAGTTTTTCTAGTTAACCAATTCTTAGTATTCATATATGTTTTCTATAAATATATAGCTTATTGGCATATTTGTCAATACTAAAATGAAAGTTTTTGTATGTATTTTAAAAAAATTTATATTAATATTGCATGGAATACCATACCCTGTATTCTCTTATCTTTACTATTATACTAACTTTAGTTATCTATAATTTTATTATTAAAAAACACTATATCCTCAAGTTTTCTTTTTGGCACATGCAAAACATTATTTATATCTTTATAATATTTAATAGAGTTTTCTTTTTCATCTTCAATAACCGGAGTTTCATTCGGATATCCTATTGCAACAAGAGTATGCAAAATATATTTATCTGGTATATTTAACAGTCCTTTTATTCTTTTTCTATCTATAGCACCTAGCCATGCAGTTCCTAATCCCTCTTCAACTGCAGTTAGCAATAAGTTTTCAACTGCTGATCCGGCATCTACATCATAACCTTCTTTTTTTATTTCACTGTCAACAAGAATTAATATATAAGCAACTGGTTTTTCTCCATCTTGTGGATCAGCTGCTGGTCTTATATAACCAGCCCAAGCTATAGTTTTAAAAATTGATTCTAATAGTTCTTTATCATTAATGATTACATATTTTAGAGGCTGCAAATTTGCACTTTGAGGTGCCACTCTTGCTGCATCTACTAATTTTTTCAACTTTTCTACAGGTATTACCTCTTGTTTAAAGCTTCGTATTGTTCTTCTTTTAAAAATAGTTTCAAATACACTCATTTTATTTCTACTTCCCTTCATTTCAAATTATGTAACAATATTATTTTCATTACTTATATATTAAATTTTTATAAATCAGAAACTTTTTTAAATTTCCAAACAACGAAAAACATTAATATTAAAGTTACTGCACCACAAAACAAAAAGCTGGCATTAGATCCCCAATATTCACCTATTGTCCCCGCAAACAAATTTCCAATTGGAGTTGTTCCAACAAGTACCAAACTATAAACACTTACAGTTCGTCCTCTATATTCATCACTTGAATTTATTTGAATTGTAGAATTAATTGATGCCATAAAGATTATATTAAAAAATCCATATATTATTAGTATTAATATAGAAAAATAATATGTATGAACAAACCCTTGAATTATTAAACACATTGATAAAATTAAAGCACTAATA
Source organism: Clostridium arbusti SL206 (assembly GCF_000246895.1). Lineage (GTDB taxonomy): Bacteria > Bacillota > Clostridia > Clostridiales > Clostridiaceae > Clostridium_I > Clostridium_I arbusti. Next base: position 12,709 of record NZ_BAEV01000023.1, read on the forward strand.
AATATTATATTGAATTTTCTTTTTGTATTTAAAGCAAATTTTACAGACCCAATTAACGCACCTATACCAGAAGCCGTTAGAAGTGTACTATATGCTCCAGCTGATTTATGCAAAACCTCCTTTACATAAACAGGTATAATCACCTCATTATTAAACGCGAAAGTTCCAACAAAGAGCATTGATATCACTGAGGTAAGTATTATTTTTTGTGACTTAATGTATTTCAATCCATTTATAATATCCTCTATAATATTGCATTTTTTCTTTCTTATACTTGCATAATAGGACTTGATGTTAATCAGTCCCATTATAACAGCTATAAAACTAAACCCATTAATAATGAAACAAAAAGTAGGTCCTAATTTAAGTAATATAATACCCGAAAAAGCAGGACCTAATATCCTGGCTATATTTACAATAGTAGAGTTCATACCTATAGCACTTATTAAGTCATCTTTACCTACCAATTCTATAAAAAACGACTGTCTTGTCGGCATATCAAAAGTTTGAACAACACCATAAATACCTGCCAATATTAAAACATGCCAATATTTTATGTGTCCCGACCATATTAATATAGCAAATACAAACGCCTGCATCATTTGTAAAAACTGTGTTATCAATAAAAGTTTTTTCTTAGGAAATCTATCAACAAAAACACCTGCAATAAGAGAGAATAAAAGCATTGGGGTAAATTGAAAAACTCCTAAAACTCCAAGTAAAAATGCTGATTTAGTAATATCATAAAAAACCCATTGTTGTGCCGTTCTTTGCATCCATGTTCCCATAAGAGATACACATTGTCCAGCTAAAAAATATCTAAAATACTTATATTTTAAAGCTGGGAAACTTTTAATAATTCTATTCGATATCTTCTTCATTGGTAGCCTCTCGCCTAGCAATTCTCCCACTGATGACACCTTCACTTAAATTTCCCCCTAGTAGATATAAGTGTCCAAATTTTTCTTCAACTTGCTTATTTTATTGTTTAGTTATATTTTGTAAGAACCTCATAATGGACACCCTTGTCTTAAGCCTTTGTCTTAAGCTAACGATTGTCACTATTAACCTCCGTATAGGACTTTCACCGATAAACAAGCACCCATGCTGGGAGCACCATAAAAAAACTAAGTTTTATATTTATAATAAAACTTAGCCTCCAGTTTTTCTGGTTAACTACTTTTAAGTATTCATAGTTGTTTTATATGTTTTATATTAAAATATATTATAATTTCTAAATCTAGCTATAGCTAGTGTTAATATTTATTTAAGTCTTATTTTTTCGTTTGTTTCAATCTGTATAAGAACTCCATCTTGAATAACTAATGTTACGGAACCATATTTAATTTCACCTAATAATTGCAATATCTTTTCTAAATTTGCTTGAGAAACAGTCTCCTTCTTTTTATATAACCTACTTACATTATTTACATCACCCAAAATATTCCCCCCTAGAAACATAAAGTTTTTATAACATTTTCTATTTTTCTTGGTTACTCAGCACATAAATAAAAACCCCCTTCATCTATAAAACTAGTTGAAAGAGGTTTTATACTTAACATACATCCCCTCTCATCTATCGCTAAACATTTAACAGCAGGATTTGGCACCTTTCTCTAATATAATGATAGGAAGGTTGCCGAAGCTTCATTAGGCCAGTCCCTCAGCTTCTCTTGATGAGATTAATTTTATTATTAGTTTACAATGTATATTTGTTTTAATATCGATTATTGCAATAATTCCATTATACACATTAGTAAACTAGGTATTTAAATATAACCAACACATATTCCTTATTATATTTTTAACATATAACTATCAATTTGTCAATAATCTAGGAAATATTTACATTACTTATTTTTAATTCTAATTGTTCTTATTACTAGACATTAAAAAATATTATATCACTATATATTATTTTTAGCTGTCTATTAACATCTTAACATGCTCTATATCACATTCTATATGACTAAACATCATTTCAGCCGCCTTTTGAGCATCTCTTTGCTTCATATATTTAAAAATTTCCAAATGCTGTTTATATATTTCTTCGCATCTGTTTTTCTCATTCAAGCTTATAATTCTATAAAAATAAACCAAGTATTTTAGATTATCCAATTGACTTTTAATACGAAAATTTTTACTGTGTTTTAAGATTAAATCATGAAACTTTGTATTCATTAAAATTATATTCTCATTTAATTTATAATTTGGTTTTTTTATTTCATTTTCTACTTCAAACAAGCTACCTTGAATTTCCTTAAGATCATCTTCTGAAGCTCTCTCTGTTGCCAATTTAACGGTAATAAATTCTAGACCCTGTCGACATTCAAAAATTTGCTGCATATCTTCTTTTGAGGGTTCATATACTCTAAATTTTCTTCCTTCTTTTAATAGTAATCCCTCTTTTTCCAAAGTTCTTATGGCCTCTCTTACAGGACTCCTACTAGTCTGAAACTGCTCAGCAATCTTTGTTTCACAAATAAACTCACCATTTTCAAGTGTACCATCGAAAATCATCTGTTTAATACTGTTATAAGCCTGCTCATAATATGATTTTGTTTTTTTAATTATGAATTTATCCATTCTCTTATGTTATCTCCTTTGACTTATATTGTACATATTACACTTAAAATACTTTATTTTGTTTTACTAAACTTGTAACCTGTAATTGCCACTATTTGAGTAATTAATCCCAATATACAAACTCCACTCCAACCAAAATGCATATAGCTATATGAACTAAATAAGGATCCAAAAGCTCCTCCTACGAAATAGGATACCATAAAAACTGTATTAATTCTATTACGTGCCATACCATCTAAAGCCTGTATTCTCGCTTGATTGGATACCAGACAGGATTGAACTCCTAAATCAAGTAATATAACTCCAATAATTAATCCCCAAATTTTAAAACCAAAGAATAGAAAAAATATATATGCTATTATTGTAATAATTATTGCTATACCAATAGTAAATTTAGGACTCTTTTTATCTGCTAGTCTTCCTACTGCCGGTGAAGCTAAAGCACCTGTAATTCCAACTAATCCAAATAACCCTGCTACTTCTGCCCCCATATGATAGTGACTTTCCAATAAAAAGGTAAGTGATGTCCAAAGTATACTGAATGCTGCAAACATCATAGCTCCATTAAATGCTGCTTCTCTTAAAACTGGCTGAGTTTTTACTATTCCACCTATAGATTTTATTAATTCACTATATTTTAATTTTGAAGTTGGCTTACATATGGGTACCGCTATCCTTATGATAACAGCTAAAATAAGCATCATTATGGCAGCAATGAAATAAACTACTCTCCACCCAAAATGTTGCCCTATAATTCCACTAAAAGTACGTGATAACAATATTCCTATTAATAAACCACTAAATACTGTACCAATTATCTTACCTCTAACTTTTGAATCAGCAAGTTCTGCTGACAGCGGCACCACAAGTTGAGGAACTACAGATGTAAATCCTACCGCAAAGGCTGCAATTGAAACTATTTTTATATTAAAAGATGAACCCATAAGCATAAGCGAACAAGCAGCGCAAATTAATAATATAACAATCATTAGTCTCTTCTCCTTTATGTCTGCCAAAGGTAATAAAAAGAACATCCCCACTGCATAACCCGTTTGAGTAAGCATTGCTACAAAACCTATATTTACTTCATTTACATTAAAAGCTCTTGCTATTTCTGAAAGCAAAGGCTGTATATAATACAAGTTTGCTACAGTAACTCCACAAGCTATTGCCATAATTAAAACTAAAGTATTGCTTAACTTAAAATTTGTTTCAATAGCAGTATCATTTTTCATAATCACCATAATCACTTCTTTCAAACAACTTTATATTTAGTCGACGTCGACTAAATATAATTCCATTATAGTAAACAAACTATTTTTTATCAATAGTTTGTTTATCTTAAATAAATAACCTCTTATTAGTATCTTTCAATTTATTTTCTACTAATATTGATTTAAAATTAATGTTTATTAATCCAATTTAATATATCTTTAAATACCACACTTCTATTAACTTCTCTTAGTATGCTATGTCTTTTTCCTTCATATAGATTAAAAGATATATCTTTTAATCTTTCTTCTCTATAAATATTAAATAATTCTTTAATACCATTACCAAAAGGATCATCACTACCTGATAGAAAAAATAGAGGCAAATCCTTTGGGATTTTTCTAAGATTATTCTTATCAATTCTATCTTTTAATGCATAAAAAAAATCCAAATAAAATCCTGTATTAAATTGTATATTAGCATAGGGTGATGATAGAGATTCCTTAAGCATTTTTTCGTCACTGGTTATCCAATCAAATTCAGTACTAGCTGGCTCAAATTTATCATTTAAATGTCCGAAAATAGCATTAAATGCCTCTAATGAAGGTTCCGATCTACCATATGTTTCCACTTCATTTTTAGCTATCCTTATTAAATTCCCAAACTTTTCTTCTCCCAAATCACTTATGGCACCAGTAAATATTATTCCATTTATACTATCCCCATATTTATAAGCATAGATTTGTGATAAAACAGATCCTAAACTATGACCTATAAGAAAAATCTTTTTATTAAAATATTTTCTTTTAATATCATCAGTCAACATTTTCAAATTGTTAACCATATGATTTAATCCATCTGTTCCAGTATTACCACCAGTATATTTATAGGATAAATCATTTATATCTCCAGCAGTCCTCCCATGGCCTAACGCTTCATTGACATATACTATATATCCATTTTGTATAAAAAAATCTGCGAACTCTTCATAATACTCAATAGTTTCACCTAACCCATGGGCAACTTGAATAATTCCCTTTACTTTATGTCTTTTTCTCGGATACCATACTTTTGTATAAATATTATTTTTATCATTATCTTTAAAGAAAAATACTTTTTCATTTACTGTATTCTCAACTTTTCTTAATGCATTTACTGACATATATACCTCCTCATAAATAGAACTTTAAGATTCAAATGAAAATTTTACTCCTATTGAACTTTAGAAGTAGTTATCATATAAACTAAAATATTTACCTTAACATATTGTAATTTTAAACTTTTAGACGAGCTAAAGGCTAAGTTTAATCTTTAAGATTAAACTTAGCCTTTAGTATATCTAATCAACTAAATTTAAATTTTTATATTAATTTATCCCCATAATTATCAAAACATTTTAATAAGCCTTCTGACCTTTTTCTTTTAATATCTTATTTAATATAGTTAAATCAGATTATTTGGAAAGTACATAATTCCTAGTATTCATATTTGTTTTATTTAATGTAATTATAATTCTTCTTAAGAGCTTTGTCAAACCTTTTATTAAAAATAAAAGTATCCTATTTTACATTAGCTTTTTAATAAACTAAGTATAAAAGGATACTTTAAAATAATTATTTTTAAACTAATTTTCATTAATAGTAGCATAATATTTAATTAGTTTATTTAATGCATTCTCAATAGAATCTTCAACATCAAAAGCTTCTATACCATTACTTCTCAAAATTCTTGAAGCTCCATCCCCTATTTGTGTTACTAAAACTATTTTACAACCTCTAAGACCTTCTATAGTATTTTTAAGTTTAGTTACATGATCTTCATTTTCACTATGAAAATCAGCTGATTTTCTTAATTCTACAAGTTTAAAATTATTCTTCTCCACTTCATAAACAAAAAACTGTTCAGCTCTTCCAAAATGTTGATTTATAGCTTTACCATCACTACTAGCAACTGCTATTTTATATGACATTTTATCACCCCACTATTCTTATAATACAGATTTGTTTGCTTGGAATTTGATTTAAAAATATTTTCCCTCAATATTAGAGGCAACATATTCTAAAGCATCATTAATAGAATCAGAAGTTTCATAAGTTACTATTCCTTTTTCAAATAGAATCTGGTCTGGGCCTACGCCAATCATACCTATAAGTACTACCTTGCAATCTAATAATAGGTTTATACTATTAAACATAGCACTTTCTTGATGCCCATTATCACCGCAGGAGGGTTTATTTTCTCTAACTTCTAGAAGATTAAATTTGTTATTTTCTATTTCATAAATTGTAAATTTTGAAGCCTTACCAAAATGCTGATCTACAAATTTACCATCAGAGCTTGCAATAGCAACCTTATATGACATCAAATCACCTCTTAAAAATAAAATTACATATATTATTCAAATGCTTTTTTGAATGCTTGATTTAAATCTGAAATAAGATCATCAGGATCTTCAAGCCCTACTGATATTCTAATTGTATTAGGAGATATACCAGAAAAATCTTGTTCTTCCTGAGTAAGTTCTCCATGAGTTGTCTTTGGAGAATTGATAATGAGAGATCTTACATCTCCTACATTTGTATGATAATTGAATAATTTTATTGCATCTAAAAATCTATTAATTTCCTCATCTGTACCCTTAAATCCAAAAGTAAAAATTGATCCAGCACCTTTAGGCAAATACTTCTCAGCAAGCTCTTTATATGGATTATCCTTAGCAAAAGGATGTTTAACCCACTCTACTTTATCATTATCTTCTAAATAATTAACTATTTTTTTAGTAGTATCTACTTGCTTCTGAACTCTTTCTGAGAGAGTCTCAATACCTATTAAAGATAAATAAGAATTAAAAGGACTAAGTGCTGCACCAAAATAAGCAAGATAATTCTTTCTTATTCTCCATGTAAACGGGAATTCAGGAAATACATCTAAGAAAGTTCTTGGTATTCCATTTTCATCTCTTAATGTATAATCTGTCTCTAAAAACTGTGGAAACTTTCCATTGGCCCAGTTAAATTTACCACTTTCCAAAACTAAACCTGCAATAGCATTACCATGACCGCTTAAAGCCTTTGTAGCTGAGTAAATAACAATATCAGCTCCATATTTTATTGGATTAAGAAGATATGGTGTAGCAAAAGTATTATCAACTATAAGTGGTATATCGTGTTCATGAGCGACTTTAGCAAGTGACTCTAAATCTGCTATTACCGCGTTTGGATTACTTATACTCTCAACAAATATTGCTTTAGTATCTGGTTTAATTTCTTTTGCAAGTTCTTCAGGATTGTGAAAATTTTCAGATTTATCTATGCTAACACCAAATTTAGGATATATCTTTTTAAAACTATCAATAGTCCCTCCATAAAGATATGGTGTTGTAAGAATTCTACCACCATTTTCAGCAACATTAAATAAAGTATAAGTAACTGCTGCCATTCCAGATCCTACTGCTACCGCTGCTGCCGCTCCATCTAAAGCCGCAACTCTCTGTTCCAAAACATTCGTTGTAGGATTACCTACTCTAGTATAAATAAATCCGGGTTCTGAAAATGAAAATAAATTTCTAGCTCGTTCTGCACTACCTAAATCAAAGGCTGCAGTTGCATAAATTGGCACAGAAGCCGCATAATTATGTTCAGCTGAATTGTAAGCTCCTCTTATCTTCAATGTATCAAACTTCAAGTTTTCATCTGCCATTTTAATTCCCCCAATTTTTATGATTATATTTTAATTAAACCTTGTAAGAACAACGGAATATATATCCTCTAGGAGCTTAAGCCCTCCACCATATCCTACATAAGAACTATTTATTATAAGTCTCTCATTTATAGGCCATGAAATTGATAGATAATGGGCTTTAGTGTCACTAGCTACTTTCTTTTCCCAGGAACTACCTAATATTAATGGATATCCATGAAAATCTGTATTCTTTATTTCATCATGTATTTTATATCCATCACTTGAGAACTCAACTTCTGCTTCTATTCCATAATTTAATTCTTTAAAATATCCTTCTATATCTTTTCTATACTTTTCTGGTGTATCATCGGTTATATACTGCTTTGATGGAAAGAGGCCAAAATCATTCACCAAAAATTTTGTTAAAGCAAGAGAATATTGAGCATCTGAAACTACAACAAACCTTTTTGCCATTACACGTGTTTCAAGAAATACATCTGCAAAACGCTCTATATAATAATAATATTCCTCTTCATGTTTAGTAATAATTTCTTCAACCTTTTCTTTTTCTACTCCAGTAAACTCACCAACGGCTCTAAGAAATTTACTAGTTTCAGTAGCTCCTATTGGAATAGTAGGATATTGAAGGTACGGAGTTCCAAATTTACTTTCTAAAAGCTTAACATTTTCTATGCCCACCCAAGGCGATACTAAAAGATTGAATTCAGCTTCTGGTATTTTATTTAAATTTTTAATTCCTCTATCATGACCAAATATTGTATTTGGTATTAACCCTAATTCTTCAACAAGCTTCTCCAGCTCTCTTAAATTTCCAAGCCAAAATGGATCATGTAATGGTATGCCAGCCCAAATATTCACAAGTCCTTTTGTCTTCTTATCTGTTGGTTTTAAATACTGTTCAATGATTGCCTTAATGACCCAATCATTTCCTTCATAATTATTACCTTTAAATCCAGGCGTAGATGCAAATATTACAGGCTTTTCAGCATCTTTAAAAGAACGTACAATTTCTTCAGTATCATCACCTATGACTTCTGATGTACAACTTGTCAATACTACATACAAATCTGCATCTATAACTTTAAGTGAATTTTCAATGGTTTCTCTTAGCTTTTTTTCACCACCAAAAACTACTTCTTTTTCACTTATATTTGAACAAGGAAATATATTATGTGAAAAGTGTCCAGAGCTTCCTGCCCCCCCTGCAAGTTTTTGGCCACAGCCAGGTCCTGAATGTAAAATAGGTAAAGCTCCTGGAATTGATTGTACGGTTTGCATAGCTGTTAAAGCACATTTATACCTTGGTTGATCTAATATTTTTGCCATATGCTTATTTTGCCTCCTTCTTTAAAAATGTTGAATTATTCTGGTTATACCACCAATCTGTATAAGGTAGTTTAACCCTAGCCGCTAAATTTTTTTCGAAGCTTCTATTTTTTATAGTATCAAGTACTGTATATGCAAAGTCCAATGTGCCTTTATAACCAAAAATCATATATTCATCATTTACACACAAGGCAGATGCTCCTTGTTTTATTGCCCATACTGTAGTACCTGGATGACGTGAGAAATATATATCTGGCTTATATTCATTTAATATATTCAAAATTTCATAATTTTGTTGATCTGCCACACTAACTTTAAAATTATAAGGTGAATGTTCTCCTAAATATTTAAGAGCTGCTGGCAATTCACCACTGTCATGTTTTTTATCATGATGCCATGATGCTGCCCAGACTACTTCCATATCTAATTCTTGAAGTACACGAGATACCTCATAGGTATAACCTGGTCCCATTCCAAGAACAGCTCTTAGACCTTTAAGTTCCTTCTTTACTTCCTCTATTTTAGGCAAATATATAGCTCTTTCTCTTTCTATATAAGCCTCAACTTCTGCTTCTTTATTTATAACTTTTCCTATACCTCTAAGCCAAGTTTCAAAACCTGAAACTCCTAATGGATTTATTGTATTTACAAAAGGCACTCCATACTTTTCTTGCAATCCATTTCCTAAATATGAACCTAAAACACCGCATATACTCACTGTTGCTAAGGATTCAGATAGATGAGATAACTCTTCAACTGTGGAATTCTGATATAAAAATAAAGGTTTAACACCAAAATTTGAGAATATATCAGTTATTTCCTCTCTGGCACTTTCATAAAAGTTCTTAAAATTTATTACATCAACCTTCTTTTCAGGTGGTTTTACAATGCTTGTAAGTACAGCATGATCTGAGGCATCAAATCCAGTTGCCCATATTCTTGATCTAAAGCCCTCACAATGTACAGCAGTTATTGGCACAGGTATCTCTTTCTTAAGTTCTTCAACAACACTATCAACATTTTCACCTATAATACCTGTTAAGCAAGATGTGCCTATAAATATTGCTTTTGGGTTATATCTTTTATAAGTTTCTAGAACTATTTCTTTAAGACTTCCTGTAGCACCAAATACTGTGTCTTTTTCATCCATATCAGTTCCTACAAATACTGTTGCATTTGTAATACCCCTTTTAGCTGCCAACTGCCTATTAGTAACATCTGTATTTGGAGCCATAGCAGTACATCCAGAAGGTGCGTGATTTATTATAGCTATATCTCTTATACCTGAAAGTTGACCTAGTGCACAACCGGCATTACAAGAACTAGACTGACTAAAGCATCTATCTCTATTTTTTAAACTTCCACATTTTGATTTATTAACAATATCATGAAGATCACCACTATAACCCGTTACAGAACCTAGACGATTCTCTCTTGTTGGTACTGCGGATATTTTAAAATTAATTGACATAGATCTAATCCTCCTAAATTTTTAAATATTTCTTATATATAGACATGCAACTGATTTATCTTTACTAATAAAGATTTTACAGTTGCATGTTGAAAATTTATAATTATCAATTAATATTATTCGTTTAAACCATATTGCATTAATATTTCTTCTAGTTTTTCTTGAGACATTGGCTTTGGTACTACGAACAAATCATTTCCGTCTATTTTTCTTGCTAATTCTCTGTATTCATTTGCTTGATCTGCTTCAGGATCAAATTGTATAACAGTTTGTTTATTTATTTCAGCCTTTGTTACCATTGGGCTTCTTGGTACAAAGTGTATTAATTGACTTCCTAGTTCTTTTGCAAATGCATCTAGTAATTCATATTCATTTTCAACTTTTCTACTATTACAGATGATACCACCTAGTCTAACTCCACCACTCTTAGCATATTTTTGTATACCTTTTGAGATATTGTTAGCTGCATATAATGCCATCATTTCTCCACTTGCTACTATATATATTTCTTGAGCTTTTCCTTCTCTGATTGGCATTGCGAAACCTCCGCAAACAACGTCTCCTAGTACATCATAGAATACATAGTCTAAATCGTCTGTATAAGCTCCAAGTTGTTCTAACATGTTTATTGAAGTTATTATTCCTCTTCCTGCACAACCAACTCCTGGTTCTGGACCGCCTGATTCAACGCATCTGATTCCACCAAATCCATCTTTTAATATAGAATCTAATTCTACGTCTTCTCCTTCTTCTCTCAATGTATCAAGAACTGATTTCTGTGCAAGTCCACCTAATAATAATCTTGTTGAATCCGCTTTAGGATCACAACCTACTACCATTATTTTCTTTCCCATAGCATTTAGCCCTGAAGTTAAGTTTTGTGTTGTTGTTGATTTGCCTATTCCACCTTTTCCATAAATAGCTACCTGTCTCATTTAAATTATCCTCCTAAATTTTTCATTATAGTTTATTTTTATTAAATTTTCACTTTAGATTAAATATTTTCTGTTACTTCTTTAGGTGTTTTGCTATAATCAGCAAACTTTATAAAATCTGCTGTTATTTTATAAATTGAAGACTCCTTAATATTACCATTTTCTACATTCTCTTTTATCAAAGGATAACGAATACTTATCCCATCTACAGCTTTTTTAAATTCACTTTCATCTAAAACTTCAATAGCTTTCCCACTTAGTGAAAGACTCTTAAATATTTCATAAGATTGATTTGGATTTTCAAAATAAAATGTCACAACTGGATTTTCTTTTATATGTTTAACTTTTTCAGTTTTCTTTGAAGTTAAAAAATATAAATCTAAACCATCATTAGAGAATGCTCCCATAGGTCTTATATATGGTCTTTTATTTTCTCCAACTGTAACTAACCATGCTAACTTTGACTGTTCTATATACTTAATTGCCTCATTTGATACTTCACTCACTTTACTAACCTCCTATGCCTATATATTTTTATGAATAAATTATACTGAATGGGCGTTTATTTATCCCTCTCAGTTTATCAACATTTTTAAATTACTCTAATTCTAAAACTAGGTATTGTTTATATAGAAATACAGTGCATTAAATTAAATTCTCTTAACTAATTAATAAAAACAGAAAGAGACCAATATCTAACTTCAAAAGACATATAATGAAGTTAGATATCAGTCTCTAGTTTTTCTAGTCAACTGTATATACATTACCAAGTATTCAAATGTGTTTATTAAGATTATAATTCTAAGAAAGTATTTTGTCAAATGTTTTTTTAATATAATTAATTTTTTCATAGAAATATCAGTTTTATGAATGCTCAAATACTATTATTCTCTTACACAATTAAATTTATTTTAATTCTCCAGTATAATAAGGATTTAAAGCATTAGTATATAAATCTGAAGCTTTTACTTTGCCTGGTGTTTCAAAGCCAGTAAATTTATTTCTTTCCGCTGCCTTAATCCAAAATTCAACTTGTTCTTGTTTAAGCCATTTTTGATCAACAGGATACGCATTACCAGATACATCTTTAACATTCATTTTTAAGTAATCCGCATCAATTTTTAATGCTTCATTATAATTATTCATTATATACTGCTGTGCTTTAAGATCTGCTACTATATATGCTTTCACTACGTCTGGATATTTTTTTATAAAATCTTCACTAAATGCACGAACAGCAAGCCCACTAGTAGTTCCATTACCAGCTGCTTCACCAATCTTATAACTTGTAGTAAGAACTTTCAAGCCAAGATTTTTAGCTTTCATATTATATGGAGCATGTAAAATAGCTACATCCACACTTCCCTGTTTAAGTGCTTGTACCTGTTGTTGATCTGGCATAACAACAATTTGATTTTTACTTACATCTGCTCCATTTCGGCTTAAAAATTCTGAATTCCAAAGTTCTGCACAGCTTCCTTTACTACTCATTGCAATTTTCTTTCCAACCAAATCTTTGGCTGAATTAATTTTTCCATCATCTCGTACAAACCATGTCATATGGGTTTTATCAAAGTCAGGACTATCTACCATACCTTGAAGTACAATTTTAAGTTTAGCTCCTGCTTGACGTGCCTGAGCAATTGTTACAACATGTCCTGAATTGTATAAATCATTATCACCTTTAACTACTGATTGGGCTAGACTTACATTAGCAGGCAAAACACCTGTATACTCAAGATTTATACCTACATCTTTTAAAAAACCTTTTTTATCAGCTATAATAATTTCATTAAAACCTGTTTGAGTTGGAACTTTAAGAGTAAATGGCTTTGTAAGCTTACCATTTACAAATTTACCTGTATAGGGTTTACTACTATCATTTTCACCTTCTGATGTAGCTGTAGCTTTTGATTTTCCACATCCTGCAAATACTGTCATGGCCATTATTACTCCTAATAATAGTACTAAAATTTTCTTCATTTGATACCCTCCATCACTAATTTTATTTTCTATTTTAGTTCACCTTTATAATATGGATTTAAATCATTAGTATATAAATCTGAAGCTTTTACTTTTTCTGGTGTCTCAAATCCACTTAATTTGTTTTTTTCAGCCACATTAATCCAGAAATTGATTTGTTCTGGTTTAACCCATTTTTGATCTGGATATGTTAAACCACCCATATCTTTTGTGTCCATTTTTAAAAACTCACCAGCAGTTTTCAATGCATCATCAAAATTATTATTTATATATTGTTGTGATTTAATAGTAGCTACTGTATATGCCTTTACTACATCAGGATATTTCTTTATAAAATCCTGAGTAAATGCACGAGCACCAACCCCACTAAGTCGACCATCACCATCTTTTTGTGCAATATCATAACTTATAGTTAATACTTTTAGTCCCCCATCATTCCTAGCCTTTATACTAAATGGGGCATGCAATATTGCTACATCTATGTTTCCTTGCTTAAGCGCTTGTTCCTGCTGTTGATCAGACATAACAACAATTTTAGTTTTATTTATATCTATTCCATTTTGACGTAAAAATTCTGCATTCCAAAGTTCTGCACAACTTCCCTTACTACTCATTGCAATTGTCTTTCCCACTAAGTCCTTTGCCGATTTAATATTACTATCATTCCTCACAAACCATACCATATGATTTTTGCGCGGATCATCACTATCACTACTTCCTGTAAGTACAATTTTCAGATTTGCACCCGCCTGCTGTGCCTGAGCAATTGTTGTTATATGACCTGCAGTAAACAAATCGTTCTGACCTTTAACTACAGATTGAACTAAGCTTACATTTGGAGGCAAAACGCCTGTAAATTCAGGAACTATTCCTACTTCTTTGTAAAATCCTTTTTTATCAGCTATAATAGATTCTTCAGTAAATCCTGTAGGCGTTGGCATTTTAAGATGAAATGGCTTTGTCAATTTTCCATTAACAAATTTACCTGTATATGGTTTTGTACTATCTGCAACATCAGATTCAGATGCATTATTATGTGACGTATTAGAAGTTGATTTTCCACATCCTACAAACAATGACATAATCGTTACTACACTCAATACTACTGTTAAAAATTTTTTCATTACTTTGTGCACTCCTTTAGTCTAAATATTAAAATCTATTTATAGTACAAATTTGACAGTTAAATATGTGTTAATTCTGTGGTTTCCAAACACAAATCTTCTTCTCAAAAGCTACTATAATATAATTTACAATAATTCCTATTAGGGACATTGTAACAATAGATGCATACATCTTTGATATCTGATATTTCATTTGTGTATCATATAATAAATATCCTAATCCAGAGCTTGCCCCCATCATCTCCGCTGCAATTAAAACTAAAATTGATGAGGTTGCACTAATTCTTATACCTGTAATAATGGATGGAAATGCAGAAGGCAATACTACTTTTAAAAATATTGTTAATTGTGGTGATGCCATAGATCTTGCAGCTTTAATTAAATTTGGATCTACATTTTTTACTCCATTGACAGTATTCAATAATATAGCAGACCAAACCCCCCAAAAAACTATAGCAACTTTAGAAGTTTCACCTATTCCGAAGAACAGCAGAAAAACTGGTAGTAAAGCAAGTGTGGATGTTTGCCTAAATAATTGAAGTAGTGGATCTACATAAAATTCAATTTTTTTAAAAGAACCTATAATAAGCCCCAAAGGTATAGCTAACAGCAATCCTAAACCAAAACCCATTAAAGAACGTCGTAAACTAATTGCTATATTATCTATAAGTTCTCCAGAAAGTAACATTTGAAAAAATGTATGCATTACTACAGAAAATGGTGGTAAAAAATTGCTATCAACAAGACCTATCCTAGGTATTATTTCCCATATTAATAGAAATATTACTATACCCAATAATTGTCTTAAATTGAATATGAAATTTACAATTTTTAAAAAAATAAATTCATCTTTTGATTGCTTTGCCTTCCTGAGTTTTATAGAATTATCTAATGTTTGATTCATTTTTTATTACCTCCTATGAAATAAAAATTTTAAATCAACTATTTTATTGTCTTGGTTCCTATAAATATTCTCCACATTTAGCAAACAAAAAAACCAGAGACTATAAGTATAAATAACTTCTTACTTATAGTCTCTGGTTTTCCAGTCGACTAATATCATAGTTTACCAATATGTTAACTTTACTTCATTATAAGTAAATTCTATATAATTGTCAATAATTATATCAAGATATCTTGAATAAATCATATAAAATGCTTTTATAAAAATATAATCTCCACCAACGTAAAGTAAGTGAAGATTACAAATTCATTTAGTCTTATCTTTCTGGTAATATCTGATGAGATTAACTCTATCAAACAAAGTCGCTTTGTTTGCAAAGACTTCATCGTAACATTCCCTCTACCTTTCTAGATAAGTCTCTCTATTAAGTTTTATATAATTATTTATAGTAGACAAAAGTAAATATTATATTATAGCCTGAAGTTTCAAACTATTGGTTCCTATTTCATTCGCCCTAATAATTGCTTTTCTAATTAGGTCTCCACTTACCTTAAAATTTAAGTTATCCAATTCGTCAGAATTGAAATTAATACTATTAGCTATACTTTGTATCTTATCATCTACATTATCTTTTATTCCCAGCTGAGCTAATGTAACTGGTAATTCTAACTTATTGAGTAAATTAACAAGACCGTCTATTTCCCTTTCACTTTTTCCTTCTAGAATAAACTGTACAATCAAACCAAAAATAACTTTTTCACCATGTAGAGTTCCCTTTGTATCTGGAATATATGTTAGACCATTATGGACAGCATGTCCTATTGCCGCTCTATGTTTTCCGCCATTTATGCTTCCAACTAATCCAGCTAAAATTATGATAGAATCAATTACATCTTTATATTGATTCTCCGTATTGTTATCTTCGCCTTCTGTTCCCAATTTATCAACATAATTTTCTAGTATATTAAGTGCTAATTTTGATGTTTGCAATCCTATTCTTAAAGTAAGATCACTACTATTTGTTAGATGGGGTGCTGCTTCATACCATTTTACAATAGTATCACCAATACCTGCATTTAAATATCTGGCAGGGGCTTTTGAGATTATATTAATGTCCGCCAATATTAATTTAGGGGAATTTTTCAATAACCAATAATCCGTATGTTCACCTTTGTCATCATATATTACAGATAGGGCTGACCAAGCTGCACAGGTTGCAGCAATAGTTGGAACTGTTACTACAGGTAGATTGGTTTTCTCTCCTACAGCTTTTACTGTATCAAGTACTCTTCCTCCACCAACTCCTATAATTAAATCCACTCCTAATTCATTAGCCAAATCAGCATATTTATCTATATTTGCAAGGGTACAATATCCCTGAAACGTTTCAACTTCATATTTAATTTTTTCATCGCTTAAGCTTTTTAAAAAATCTTCTTCTGCTATATCCAAGGCTCTTTTGCCTCCGATAATCAAAGCATGATTCCCTAATTTTGAAATATATTTACCACCTTCTCGTAAAATATTTTCTTCATTAATGTAAGCTTCTGGAGCTTTAATCTTTATCATTATATCACCCTTTCAAAATTCTTTATAGCAGCCTTTAACTCTTCAACTACTAACTTATTTTCTTCAGGTTTTCCAATTGTAATTCTAAGCCAGGTTGGCATATTATATTCGACACCAGCACGAACGGCAATCCCATTTTTTAGAATTTTATTGGATATTTTTACACTATCTTCCTCCACATTAACCATTATAAAATTAGTCTCTGTTGGTATGTATTCAAGACCAATTTCATCAAATTCTTTATAAAAGAATTCTTTGCCTTTATTATTATTGCTAACACATGCTCCTCTAAAATTCTGATCTTCTAAACTAGCTATAGCAGCTGCTTGTGCTAAACCATTAACATTAATAGGCAATCTTATTTTATTCAATTCACCAAGCAATTTCTTATCTGCAATTCCATACCCTATTCTGAGTGCTGCCAATCCATAAACTTTAGAAAAGGTCCTTAATACTATTATGTTAGAATACTTATCTACTAGAGAAGCTGTCTGTGGATAAGCTTCATTTGTAGCAAATTCATAATAAGCTTCATCTAACACCACTAATATATTTTTAGGTATTGAATCTAAAAAATCTATTAGCTCTTCTTTACCAAAAATAGTCCCAGTTGGATTATTTGGATTGCATAACCATATAACTTTAGTTCTGCTGCTTATCCTGTCCTTCACTTCTTTTAAATTTATTGAATGATTTTCAAGAGGAATTTCAACTGGAACCCCATCCATAGCTAAAGTTACAACCTTATACCAACCAAAAGATGGTGTTGGTATAATTGACTCATCTCCTGGGTTAATAAAACCTTGAGCAACTAAATTGATAAGTTCAAAAGAACCATTACCAAAAATCAATTCTTCTTCCTTCAAATTGTAGGTATAAGCTAATTTTCTTCTAAGTTCAGTGCATAAACCATCTGGATAAAGATAAACACCTTTTAATCCTTCTTCAATTGCCTTTAGAGCTAAAGGTGATGGTCCCATTGTATTTTCATTTGCTGATAATCTCAATATATTACTAAGACCTAATTCCTGCTGTATTTCTTGAAGTGTTTTAGCAGGAGCATAGGATAGTATATTATCTAATGCTTTTCTACAGCTAAGTTCTGACATAATATCATCCCTTCCAAATAATGTTAAACTTTTAATAATAAATTAACCCACATAATTTATTATTTTATTGCATACCCAGTGCAATAATTTTTCTCTATACTAAACCCTCTCATAAATAAATCTCACAATTTTATCTTACTGAAAATCTTGAAGCACTGCCGAATATATGTCTTCAGTTAAACGTAATGCACCTTCATATCCTAGGTATGATCTACTAAGTACCATCCTATCACTTATAGGTGTAGATATAGAAAGTTGATAGCCTTTAACTTCTTTGGAAATCACTCTATCCCAACCACTTCCAAGTATAAGTGGTTTGGTTCTAAATTTAGTGTTTCGCAAATACTCTTTTATATTTCCACTATCACTTGTAAAAGTAATTTCTCCCATAAATGTATTAGATCCTTCATCAAAACTTTCTCTTATTTGTTTTTCATATTCTTTAGGTGTATCATCTGTAATAAATTGCCTATCTCCCAATAAACCCAAATCATTTGTCAAAAATTTAGATATACCTAATGTATAGGCACTATCTGCTATAGTAACAAAATGTTTTGGAAGCAATCTAGTTTCAAGTAATACATCTGCTGCTCTTTCTATATAGTAGAAATACCTATCTTCTTCCTTTTTGATTACATTCTCAACAACCTTACTTTCAATGTTAAGCAAATTTCCTATAGTTCTTAAAAATTTACCCGTTTCTGTTGGACCAATAGGAAGTGTTGGATAATGAACGTATGGTGTACCAAATTTTTCTTTAAGATGAATTACATTTTTAAGCCCTACCCATGGAGATATTAATAAATTGTATTGTGCTTTAGGCACATCATCTAGTGCACTTATTCCTTGACCAGGTCCAAAGATAATATTAGCTTTAACTCCTATTAGTGATAGCAAGTTTCTCAATGTTTCATAATTTCCGGCCCAAAAGGTATCTTGATATGGTACTGTAGCCCATATATTTATAAGTTTATCTTCTATTTTATCTACTGGCTTTAAATATTGATCAATAATAGCATCAATAATAAGTTCATGCCCGATAAAATTACTACCTTTAAATCCACCTGTTTCAGCATATACTATTGATTTTTCGCCATTTTTGAATTCCTTAACAACATCGGGGACATTATCTCCTACAATATCTGAAGTACACCCAGTTAATACTACATAGAGATCTGCATCCATTACTTTAAAGGAGTTTGAAATAACATTGCGTAGTTTCTTTGCTCCACCAAAAACAACTTCTTTTTCCCCTACATCAGTACATGGTATTGAGTGTCCACCTATATATCCTGTTCCTTGACATCCATTCTGAAGTCCTAGTGTAGCCCATATCTTTGCAGCACACCCTGGTCCAGCATGTATTATAGGTACAGCTCTTTCTATAGCAAGTACTGATTCATATCCACCCAGTGTACAAACATGTCTTAACTGTTCAACTACCTCACTCATTATTTCACCTCTTCTTCAAGAAACTTAAATGTATCCTGTTCAAACCACCAAGAAGTGTATGGTAATTTAACTCTTTTTGATAGACTGAGTGCAAGATTATTATTTGCTAAAGTATCTATTATTCTGTAACCCAAATCTATTATTCCCTTATATCCAAAGGCACTAAATTCATCGGCTACCATTACTGAAGGTATACCCATTTTAGTTGGCCATACTGTAGTGCCAGGATGTCTTGATATATATAAATCAGGTTTAAGTTTATTTAGTAAATTTAATATTTCAAAATTCTGCTGATCACATACACTTATTGGAACATCATATTCTTTCTCAGATAATTCAATAGATGATTCTGGTATACTACCATGATCATATTGCTGATCAAAATGCCATGAAGCCCCCCATACCACCTTAATGCCAAGCTCATTTAATACCCTGATGTAATTATGAGAAAAACTTGGTCCCATACCAACTACTGCAGTTTTTCCTTTTAATTTTTCTCTTATTTCTTTAAGTTCTGGTGCAATTTTTTCTTTTTCTTTTTTTATATATTCCTCTACTTCATTTTCCTTACCTACAACTTTACCTAAACCTCTTAACCAACTATCCATACCTGCAATTCCATGAGGCTGAAGAGATTTAACATAAGGCACTCCATATTTTTGCTCGAGCCCATTTCCAAAATAGCTCCCAAGAGTACCACAGATACTAATTGTTGCCGCTGACTCAGACATTTTTGATATTTCATCTATTGTGGAAAAAGGAACTCCAAATTTAGGCACAAGTCCAAAATTAGCTAATATTTCTATTACATAATCACGACCACTGCCATTAAAAGTTAGCATATTAATAATTTCAGGATGCTTTTCTTTTGGTGGTTTTACTATCCTAGTTAACAAGGCATGAAAAGCAGAATCAAATCCCGTAGCCCATATCTTCGATCTGAATCCCTCACAGAATACAGGTACGACTGGTATGTTTATTTCTGCTTCTATTTCATCTGCAATACTTTTGATATCATCTCCAATAATTGCTGATGCACAAGAAGTAGTTATAAATATAGCCTTAGGATTAAATCTTTTATAAGCTTCTCTTATACCGTTTCTTAATTTAGATCTTCCACCAAAAACAGTAGTTTCTTCCGTCATATTAGTATTAATTACATTTACATTTCTTTTTTCTAGATTCCTTATATTTTGTCCCCATTGGAAATTGGTATTTTCTCCAATAACATCTGCTGAACACCCACGTGCTCCATGGTTTACAATAGCTGCATCCATTATACGTGACAAATATCCTTGAGCACATCCAGAGCTACAATTAGTAGCCTGACTGAAGCATCGCTCTTTATTTTTAAGGCAACCGCTCTTAGCCTTTTTTACAAGATCTTTAACGGTTCCAGTATATCCAGTAATTGCACCCAGTCTACTTTCTCTATTAACGGCTTCTATCCTTTTAATATTAATAGACATAAAACTTATCCCCCCATATGAAGATTTCATTATTAATTATGCATATAAGCAAAAAGACCGAGTATCCCCACTGATTGGTGAAAATACTCAGTCTCCAGTTTTTCTGGTAAACTATTATGGTATTTGTCGTATATTCCAAATATATTTAACCATGTGAAAAAGTTTCAAGTCTTTCATTTATTACTCCATAAAGTTTTAATGAAAGGTCTTCTTTACCTGGTATTCCACATGCATCCGCACGGCAATGTTTGCAATGTCTAAATACTCCAAGGTATTTTTCAGCAGTTATTCTTGCCTTATCTAGCTGTTCACAGGTAGGAGCTGGAACATGACTTAAATCATGCTGTGGTATTAAAGGTATGATGTTATATAAAGTAGCTCCAGCCTCTTTTACAGTCTTTGCTATTTCTTCTATATGTTCATCATTAATTTCTGGAATAAGCACAGAATTTACCTTTACCACTACACCTAAACTACTTATTTTAGCAATTCCTTTAAGTTGTGCCTTTATAAGTATATCTGCCGCTTCTTCTCCATGATATACCTTGCCATCTAGTACTATGTGAGATATAATCTGACTCTGAATCTTTGGATCAACACCATTTACGGTTACTGTTATAGTTCTTACTCCAGCATCATAAATATCCTGTGCATAACGATAAAGTAACAATCCATTTGTACTCAAGCATTTTACAAGATCAGGATAAGCTTTGTCCACAAGCTTAAAGGTTTCAATAGCCTGTGGTGTTGCTAAAGTGTCACCAGGTCCAGCTATACCTACTACTGTTATTTGAGGACAAAGTTCTAGTGCTCTTCTAACAGTATCTACAGCATCCTTAGGATCTAATATTCCATTTGCAACTCCTGGTCTTTCTTCATTACTATTGCAATCTCTCTTACAGAATTTACACTGAATATTGCACGCTGGGCTTACTGGAAGGTGAATTCTTCCAAAATTATGATGAGCTTCTCCACCTAAGCAAGGATGTATTTTTGCAAGATGGGCAAAACCTGAATCCTTATGAACTTTTATCATAAATTTTCCTCCTCTTAAATAAAAACTTGAATTTTATATATTTAATAATTATAAAATCCTATAGACAAAAAAGACTAAGTCCTATTTACTCCTATAGAACTTAGCCTCCAGTTTTTCTGGTAAACTACAATTATCAATTCCAAGTATTCATATTTGTTTTGTTGAAATTATTATAAATCTTATTTTAAGCTTTGTCAAATATAAATTTATTTTTTCATAAATATGACTTTATTTTTTAGCTTTTATAAAAGCTTGCTCTAAATCATCTATTAAATCTTGTATATTTTCTATTCCAATAGATAATCTTATTGCATTACAGAATGCTCCAGCTTTTTCTCTATCCTCATCGCTGAGAGATCCATGAGTAGTTTCTGCAGGTTGTGTAGCCAATGACTTCGAATCACCTACATTCACAAGAAAACTAAAGACTTCTAGACTATCAAGAAATGTATCTATTTCTTCTTGATTTCCATTAAATCCAAAGGACAATATTGAACCTGCTCCATTGGGAAGATATTTTTTAGCTAATCCACTATTAACATTATCTTCGATAGTAGGATAACTTACCCACGAAACAGCTGTATGCTTAGAAAGATATTTTGCTATTTCTTCTGTATTCTTAACTTCTCTATCCAATCTCACTGACAGCGTTTCAATTCCTTGAAGAATCAAAAAAGCATCAAAAGGACTAAGTACCGCACCAAAATTTGATAAATAATGTATTCTTACCCTTGTTGCAAACACTGCTGTTGGAAATAGTTCATATAAGTTTTTATTTTGCGCCTTATAATCTAATCTTGTAAAATGTGGAAACTTACCATTATTCCAATTGAACTTCCCATTTTCCACAATTAATCCTCCAAGTGTAGTGCCGTGCCCACCTATGGATTTTGTAGATGAGTATACAACTATATCAGCTCCAAAATCAAAAGGTCTTAAGAGATGTGGTGTTGGAAAAGTATTATCCACTATAAGTGGAATTTCATTTTCATGAGCAACTTTTGCTACTTCTTCAATATCCAATATGTTTATCAGCGGATTTCCTATAGTCTCAGCAAATATTGCTTTTGTATTAGGAGTAATAGCCTTCCTATAGGATTCTGGATCATTAGGATCTTCTACCCAATTTACTTTTATATTAAATGCTGGTAATGTATGCTTCAATAAATTAAATGACCCAGCATACAAAGAAGCTGGTGCAACTATTTCTCCTCCACCTTCTGCTACATTTAGTATTGAATAAGCTACAGCAGCCATACCTGAAGCTACGGCAATAGCTGCTGTACCTCCCTCTAGTGCAGCTATTCTTTTTTCAAGTACATCTATAGTTGGATTACCACTTCTAGTATATAAAAATCCTTTTTCCTCATAACCACGTATTCTTCTTAATCTTTCTATACTTCCAATATTAAAAGAGGCAGTTTGATAAATAGGCACTGCTGATGCATAATTGTGTTTCTCTGGATCATAACCACCTCTTAATTGCAAAGTTTCAAATCTATAATTTTTCTCTGACATGCAAAAACACTCCTTAAAATAATTTATTAAAAATTTAAAACTATATATGTTACAATAAATTATGTTCATTGTAAAATAGCTATTTTGTTTAAAGCTTGTCTATTAGCCATTATTGATTAAAAGCATAATTTTAATTGTAACCTACATATTAGATATCTAAAAAGAAATAACAAGCCAACTATATAAACACACTGACCGGTTATTTCTTTATATGCTCTATAGAAAATTATTTTATTTATAAAATCAACAAATATAATTATTATATAAAAACTCTAATGAAGATTTCTATACTAAGCATATCTAAATGCTATAATATTGTATGCTATTTTATAATACGTAAGTGCGAGAATAACTGAGTAGATAAATATCTTTCTCCGGTATCCGGTAATATGGCAACAATATTTTTACCTTTATTCTCTATTCTTTTTGCTATCTCTGTAGCAGCAAAAACTGCTGCTCCTGAAGACATTCCTACTAGCAACCCTTCTTTTTGAGCTAATTCTCTTGATGTCTCAAAGGCTTCATAATTCTTTACTTTATATATTTCATCTACTATATTCAAATTAAGTATACTTGGAATAAAACCTGATCCTATGCCCTGAATTTTATGTGAACCTTTTGATCCTCCTGACAAAACAGGTGAATCAAAAGGTTCTACTGCAATAATCTTAACACTGCTTTTTTTCTTCTTTAAATTTTCTCCTACTCCAGTTAAAGTACCTCCTGTACCAACTCCGGCAACAAAAATATCTACTTTTCCGTCTGTATCTCTCCATATTTCTTCACCGGTGGTTTGTCTATGAATATCCGGATTTATAAGATTTTTAAACTGATGTGGAATAAAGGCATTAGGGATTTCACCTGCTAACTCATTAGCTTTTGATATTGCTCCTCTGATTCCATATGTTCCAGGAGTTAAAACTAGTTCCGCGCCTAGTGCTTTAAGCAAATTTCTTCTCTCAACACTCATAGTTTCTGGCATAGTTAATATAAGTCTATAACCTTTTGAGGCTGCAACAAAAGCCAATGCAATTCCTGTATTTCCACTGGTAGGTTCAATTATAACTGAATCCTTATTTATTAGTTCCTTATCCTCTGCATCCTTAATCATAGCATATCCAATTCTATCTTTAACACTTCTTGATGGATTAAAATACTCTAATTTGACAATTACTTTAGCCTCTATCCCTTTATACTTATTGTAGTTAGATATCTCTAACAATGGAGTATTCCCAATTAAATCCACTAATTTTCTAGCGATTTTCGACATGTGATATCCTCCTAATTTCCTGATTATAATCCTGCTACATTATTATTTATATCACTACTTACTTTAAATAACAAATTTACAAATTTGCAGTTGGAGATATCTCCTCAGCAATATTACGATGCTCATCTATTATTTTAGTACTTTTTTTATCTTCTACATTGTGTAATAATTCCCATACTTTATGGCTTAACCAATTAAAATCAGGAGAATTTCTAACGTCTCCAAGTTTTCTTGGCCTTGGTAAATCTACATTTATAATTTCCTTTACCTCGCCAGGATTAGCTGATAATACAGCAACTCTATCTGCAAGAAATACTGCTTCTTCAATACTATGAGTTATAAATACTATAGTCTTATTAGTTTTTTCCCATATTCGTAATAGTTCTTCTTGCATTACTTCTCTAGTCTGTGCATCAACAGCCGCAAATGGCTCATCCATAAGAAGTACCTCTGGATCATAAGCTAATGCTCTAGCTATTGCCACCCTCTGTCTCATACCACCAGATAACTCATGAATATATCTGTCTTCAAATCCATTTAATCCAACTAAATCAATGTATTTTTGACTTATTTCCTTTCTCTCCTTTTTAGAAATTTTTTTCAATTCTAAACCATATTCAATATTTTTTCGAACATTTCTCCAAGGGAACAAAGCATATCCTTGTAATACTATTCCGCGATCTAGAGCTGGACCCTTTACCAATTTACCATCAATGTATAATTCTCCAGAAGTTGGTTTTGAAAGCCCTGAAAGTATATCCAAGAATGTTGATTTACCGCAACCACTTGGCCCAACCAAAGTAATAAACTCACCTGCACGTATTTCTAAATTAATATCTTTAATTGCAACAAATTCTTCTACTCCTTTTTGACCTCTATTTTTTACAGTGAAAGTACGCGTTATATCTTTAGCTAAAATTTTTATTTCCCTTTGATCCTTTTTAGAACTAATATTGCTATCATATTTTTTAGAAGATTCATCTTCTTTATTAATAAATACATTTTCTTTTAATACAGTATTTTCTCTACTCATATACAGACACTCCCTTTACAATCTTTTATTTTTTTAATATACTCACCTATTCTTAGATTTCTGTAATTGACAATATAAACTTCCTTTTTATATAGTTGATGAATCGTCTTTCCAAGTAATTATTATACGTTCTAATAGAACCAAGAGTTTTGTTATTACTATTCCAAGTAAAGCAATAGTAATTGCTGCGGCATATAATTTATTAATATTATAATTGTTTTGCGCATTTAGTATTAACCAACCTAATCCCTTACTTGCTCCTATCATTTCTGCAGCAATAAGCATTAAAAATGCAGTACCAACGGAAGATCTAAGTCCTGAAAAAATCAAAGGTGCTGCTCCTGGCAAAACAACTTTGTAGAAAAGTGACAACTTAGGTGTAGCCATAGCTCGTGCACCTTTTATTAATAATGGATCAATACCTTTCACACCATTAATTGTGTGGAATAATACTGGCCATATAGCTACCCAGAAAATTATTGCTACCTTTGCCACCTCACCAATTCCAAAGAATAAAATAAATATAGGGAAAAGTGTGAAAGGATTAATTTGTGCAAATACCTGTAGTAGTGGATCTAGAATCTCTTCAAATTTTTTAAACCATCCTCCTAGTAGAAATCCTAGTGGAACACCTACTAATACAGAAAGTGCGAAACCTTCTATTGCCCTTGATAAACTTGCCTGTATATGGGTAATTAATTCACCAGTTGCTAATAACTGTCCCATAGTCACTATAATATCTGATAATGATGGTATAAACTGTCTGTTTACAACTCCCATTGTAGGCAATATTTGCCATAAAGCAAAAAAGATTATTAATGCTATAGATTTTCTGAAAATTATTTCTAATTTATCAATAATCCCCCCCTTATTATCGTTACTATTAGCTGCAGCAATTTGCATATAAAACTCCCCCTTGTAAAAAATATTTAATATTATTCAGGTTGTTAAATAACTATTTTTAAATAGGCAATTACTGCTTTTAGATAAAGCAATTATTTTACGTATTTCAAATCCAGTCATTAAACAACCCTTTATTTATTATTCAAATTTGTGTGTTATGATATCTTCTGGTTTAAGTTTGCCTTTAGGTATTACTTTATTTCTTTCTAATTCATTAAGCCATGGTTTTATTAAGCTGTCATCTATTTTACTGCTTGTAGCATAATAATGGCTGGCATTAACTGGCTGACCAATAGCTTTTGAAGTTAATTCTTGAGCTTCTTTAGGATTATTATTTGCCCAAGTTTGAGCTTCAATCATAGCCTTAACAAACTTCTTAACTACTTCTGGATTCTTTTGTGCAAAGTCTTTAGTAACAACGTAATATGATAAACCTGCTGTTGGTCCAAGATCAGTATCTGCAGTATCTGCAATTTGCACCATTCCTGCATCCTCCATAGCTTTATAGTACGGTGGATGAACTCCAGCAACATCAACTAAACTTTGACTTAAAGTCTGTACTGCCTGAACATCTGGCATACTACTCCATTCTATTCTATCCCTTGACAGTCCATTTTTATCAGCTATGGTATTAGCAAGAAAATCTGCACATATATTTGTAGTAATAGTTGAAAATTTAAGCTGCTGACCTTTTTTATAATTTACTAAGTCTTTAAATGATTTAATACCACTCTTTGGATTAACATACCATCTCATATGACGATATTTAGGATCAACATCTGGTCCTGGATCTATTCCTGCTGGTCCAATACCTACTAAAGGTGCTCCTCCAGCTATAGCAACTGCATAAGTATTTGGATGTCCATCCCATATATCATTATTACCATTTAGTACTGATGGTATCTGCTGAGCTGATTGAGTTGTACCAGTGAATTCTACTTTTAATCCGTATTTTTTAAGAAACCCTTTTTTATCAGCTACAACCCAAGGTGTAGATCCACAATCAACTCTAGTCCATGTTTTTATTGGAATTAATCCGTCTTTATCTGGTTTTAAAACATCTCCCTTTGACGACGATGCACTAGCAGACTGTTTATTACCACAACCGACAGCTACTAAACTTGTTAAACACACTAATGAAGCAATAATTAATACAAGTTTTTTGTTAAATCTTTTTTTAACCATTAAAACTCCTCCTAATTTTCATCCTAAAGTTCAATAAATATTGTCATTTGTATAAAAGATCTTAATTTATATAATCATTAAAAGCTCTCCCCCTCTACAGAATAAAATGAAAAAAAGACCAAACCCCCTCAAATTCATGAGAAAACTTAGTCTCCAGTTATTCTGGTCAACCTAATATAATTATATATTATTCCTATCTGTTTAGTATACAATACTACAATTTATCTATGTTGTCAATAACTTTTTATACTTATTTACAGTATATCTTTTGTAATCTTAAAATCACATGGTCATAAAGTATTATTTTTTCATTATCTTTGAGAGATAAAACAATTTATAATAATTAAATAAATTAATTAAGGCATATGAAAATAAATAACAAGTCAAAGATAGGTTGTATATTTTGAATCTTACAATGAAACGGGTTCTGATGATAGTGGTGCTATCAGAGGGTTCTGTTAACGTAGTATGATTCATAATAGACTAGTATACTGACTAGTTATTTATTTGAACATGCCTAATATAAAAAACTAAATTATTATGTCGAATATGCAATTACTCTGTATTAACTTTGCATAAATAAAATGATTTATATATTACTTATATGAAATTTTATATTGATAAAATTAATTATTTGAAATATGAATTTATTAATATATTATTAATAAATTCATATATTATTAACATATTCTACATCATAATTACACATAAGGGTAATTTTTTTGTTGACAATATTCTAATAAAGTAATAGAATCTAAAAAAAGGCATATTAAAAATATAGAAATAGTATGTAATACTTTCTATTTAAACTGACCAGAAAACTGGAGGTTAGGTTTATCTTCTTGAATTTAAGAAGATAGATCTAGCCTTTTCTATTTACAAAAATATCTTAGATTAGGCATATGAAAATAAATAGTAAGTCAAAGATGCGGCGGATATTTTTAATCATACAAGAAAACGGGTTCTGTTGACGTAGTAGGATTCAAAATAGATTAGCATACTGACTAGTTATTTATTTGAATATGCCTTAATAATAAAAGGGAGATGAT
>NZ_BAEV01000022.1 GCF_000246895.1 Clostridium arbusti SL206
TGGACTACCATAATAGGTAGTCCTACTTTTTACATATCCTTTTGTATAGAATTTCCTATCTTTTTAACCTCGTCTACTATTTTAAACTTAACAACTATTTTTTGATTGTTCTCTTTCTTATTATCATCTTTTTTGTCATCTTTCTTGTTACCATCTTTATTAGCATCTTGTGAATTATCTACCATTTGGTACTCCTCTTTACTCAAAGTACTTTTCATTTCATCTTGAGTTTTTTGAACTTCTACATTACCCTTTGTAATATCGGTAAAGCAAAGAGGTGGAAACATTACACACCACCAGTTATGTCCTTTAGCACTACCTATTAAAATTCTATAAGCCTCATATCGTCCCTGTGGAAGAACTATAGCCCCATAGGATTTAACAGGAAAATCTACATTAGCTAATTCTGTTTTAACAGAATAATTATATCCATTTTCTCTTATTACACTTTCAGCTATTTCATTAATATTTTTATCATATTTTTTCAATATTTCTCTAGATTCATCAATACTTTTAGAATTGCTCATCTTAGGAGCAATATATGCTAATACTTTATCTCTAACTTTAAGTTTTAAAGCCTGATCTTCATTAGAATCACTGTTAGCTAAAACATGAAATCTTATTATTTTTTTAGCTATACTCTGCTGTCTTGCCAATTGATTAGATTCCTTAGCCTGAACCTTTGTAGTGAAATTGGTTGTATTCTTATTATAATTCCAAACTAACATACCGCTAAATAATATTGCTGCTATGAAAATTATACTCTTTTTCATTAATGACTCCCCCTAAAACAATGATTATATTGTAAATTATTTCCATAGTTTCTATTTATATTCACCCTTTGTGAAAAATTTTTTTATTTAGGTTATAAATTAATATTTATGACAAAAATAAGTAAGGCATATGAAAATAAATAATAAGTCAAAGATAGGTTGTATATTTTGAATCTTACAAGGAAACAGGTCCTGATGATAGTGGTGCTATCAGAGGGTAGGGTTCTGTTAACGTAGTAGGATTCAAAATAGACTAGTTATTTATTTGAAGATGCCTAATAGCACTAATGCATCTTTTTCTTATTTTAAGATGTTATATAAAGGAGATATTAAATCTATGAAAAAGATATTAATTGAACTTTTAGGTCTCAATATAAACAAGACAAATGAGGAGAATAGGACATTTAAAGTTGGGATACTTTCCACGCTGCTACTAGAGCTTGGAATTATAACCACCTTATTTAGAAATAGAGATGGTAATTCAATAAAATTTATATTACTGATCATAATTATTGCCATTACTTGTATATTAATGCTAATTTCTATAAGATTATATGAAATATTTATATATTTAAGGGCAGATTATATTGTTTACACTATAAAAACTGGAGACAATTTATTGAGTATATCAGAAAAGTTTCTACCTGAGTGTAACCCCTGGAGAACAGCAGACCTTATTAAAATCAAAAATAATATTAATGAAACATTATATATAGGGCAAAAAATATTAATCCCCACAAAGAAAATTTAATAATCTAGTAAATAACTTATATAATATTTTCAGATTCAATTAAATTTAACTAATTTGTAGTATAATAATAACATAAAAAATGATTTAGGAGGTATTTATGTATGAACGAGTCAGAAATTATCAATTATATTGAGCAATCTAACAGGTTACCTAAAATAAATAGAGAATTTACTAATATAATTTCTATACTAGACACTTCCAATAATTTTGATATAGATAAACTTATAGATGAAATATCAAAGTGGCCAACCTTGAAGACTTCACTTCTCACAGTTATTAATTCTGGTTATTTCAAAATACCAAGAAAAGTTTATACACTAAAAGATTCCGTAATGTATTTAGGAATAAAAACAATTAATCGATTAGTGTTATCATATTTAATTAAATGCTTACTTCCCGACACACTTGGAAGATCGGATATAATTGATAGAACGAAGTATTTAAAACATTGCTTAGGAACTTCTATTGCAGCTACTATGATAGCAGATAAACTTGGCATAGAAGATAAATATAAATATTTCGCCTATGGCTTAATTCACGACATTGGAAATGCTGTACTTGACATATGCTTGCCTGGAATTATTAATGAAGTTGTAAAAATTCAGCTAAAAGGAGTTCATCAAATTATCGCTGAAAGAACAGTAATGGAAGGCTGCACTCATTCTGATATTGGTAGTTGGTTATGTAAAAAGTGGAATTTACCAGAAGATGTAAATACAGCAGTAGCGTATCATCATACTCCTTTGCTTGCAACTAAATATAAAGAAGAAGCTAAGATTATGAATATAGCAGATTCCATTAGTACTCTGTATTATGAAAAACTACTATCTCTTAACACCTTATACGTATTAAATGAAACAGTAGCTGATTCTTTAGGGATTACAATGGATGATATTGAAAAGATAAGCAAAGAATTACCAGATAAAGTTGAAGAAATGATGAAAATAATAAATCCATCAATTTTCAATTCACAATTAGTAAGTTAGTAACTATATATTTATCTTGTGATAGATTATTAAAAATAATCTAATCACTTCATCAATTATGTAAACGTTAAATAAAAAACCCTAATAACAATCATAATAATCACACACTCTCATAACCAAAACAATTGTTATAATTTTACTTTTAATATATATAATTTTTACTTTTGTAATCATTGAGTATAAATTATACAGTTCTAGTTATATATACTTCATCATATTTTTCTTTCATATATTCAAAACACAACTGAGCTTTTAGCATATCCTCAAAGAAAGCAAAAATAGTAGGCCCACTTCCACTCATCATAGATCCTAACGCGCCATATCCATTCATAGAATCCTTAATATTTTTTAATATAGTATGTTTTCTATAAGTAACATTTTCAAGTAAATTCTTCATGTTATCACCTATAAATTGTAAATCACCACTTTCCATAGCCTCTATTAATTTTTCCGTTTCTGGATGTTTAAAAGCCTTCTCAATATCAAAGCTCTTATAGACTTCTTTTGTAGATACACCAAAATTTGGTTTAACTAATATCAATATTTTATCTTTGAATGGTTTTAAAGGTGTAATCTTTTCCCCTATACCCTCACAAAGTGCAGTTCCTCCTAGTATACAATAGGGTACATCTGCCCCTAGTTTAAGTCCAAGCTCCATAAGTCTTTCATCAGATACGTCAATATTAAAAATATCTCTCATAGCCTTTAGCACTGCTGCTGCATCTGTACTCCCCCCAGCAAGACCTGCTGCTACTGGTATATTTTTATTTATTGCAATGCTAACTCCATCCTTTATGTTATAGGTATCTATAAAAAGCTTAGCCGCCTTATAAGCTATATTCTTTTCATCATTAGGTACATATGATTTATCACAGCTTAGCTCAATTCCATTTTCAATTCTGTTTACATCTATTAGATCATATAAGTCAATTGTCTGCATTATCATTTTTAATAGATGATACCCATCTTCTCTTTTACCAACTATATCTAAGGATATATTAATCTTCCCATATGCTTTAAGTAACATTTTTTAGCCTCCGTATAACAAAATCATATTTATTAACTTTATTATAACAAAAAAAACCTTCTAACACATATGTGTTAAAAGGATTTTTTGTTAATACAAAAATATCCGTATACTATATTTGACCTATTATTTCTTTTAGGCATGTGAAAATAAATAACAAGTGAAAGATGCGACGTATATTTTGAATTATACAAGGAAACAGGTTCTGATGATAGTGGTGCTATCAGAAGGTTATGTTAACGTAGTATAATTCATAATAGACTAGTATACTGACTAGTTATTTATTTGAAGATGCCTTAACTATTTTATATAGCCGCTCTTCCAGGAATTATAAGTTTTTGTCCTGGTAAAATATAATCTGGATTTTCTATATTATTAATGTTTACTATGGATTCAACAGTTGTAAAATATACTTTAGCAATTTTCCATAAGCTATCTCCTGTTTGAGTTGTATATATGGTAACACTAGCCTTTTTCTTAGGCTTCTCGCCCTCTATAGGAACTACATTTATAAGAAAATCTTTATTGGAATTATAATTTACTCTTCCAGAAACAGATACAATGGCTTTAATAGCTATAGTATTAGCTTCAATGGATGCCTCTATATTCTCTAGATTTCCTTTAGCAATAGAAGTCATCTCTATTTTAGAACCTGGCATATCAATACTGCAACTGAAAGGAATATCTTCGTTTAATGAACTAATAGCATTATTCTCATCATTTGTCTTATAAATAACTGATGTATTCACTATACCTTCTATTGATAATTTATCCTCTACTAGTTTTTTATCCGTTATAGATACTTTTCCTACAGCTAGAATCACATCAGTTGGTACAGCATTTTCTTCTTTAATTTCAAGATTTTCTTTAACTATATTCTCAGTAGTTGCCTTATCATATACTTGATTGAATTCATAGTCTCTCTTCTCTATTTTAAGACTTAAATCTGGTGAGTAGGCATCTTGTATAACATCCACATTTTCTTTGCTCTGTGCCTTTATATTAGCTTTTATCAGTGCCTCTACATCTACATTCCTATTTTCACCTAAGTCATCTTCCTTAATGTTGCACTCTGTAGCATCCACGGTAAAATCTCCAAATACATTCATAGTTGGATTTACCCCTTCAAATTCCACTTCTTGACTTAAAAGCACATCATCAGATAAATTAAATATTTCGCCATTATCTTTTCCCTTATATAACACATTTACCTGTGCGAATGCTTCTAATTCTAACTTTCCCTCTAATACTTTTATCTGTTTCTTGTGAACATTAACATCATATTTTAGTATGTTTGCAATCTGAGGATTCTCCATTGGAACTTGCAGGTGAGACTTAGCAACTAAATCTATTGATTTATTTCCAGCTATTTTATCTATGGAAGTTTGACTTTTTAAAAATTGTACATCTCCAAGCCCTGTAACATCTTTAACAATTTCTAGGTCATTTTCACTGAATACTTCTGACTTTAACTTAATTATTCCTTCAACAGATATCTTTCTTTCATTTACAGCATTACAATTCATATGTTCTACATAAAAATCTGTATCTGCAAGCATTTTATGAGCTGCACCTTCTATTTCTACATAATTGCTGAATTTAGCTGCATAAGAAACTCCACAAATCTCACTACCTTCTTCTGTCTTTCCTAAATACACCACATCAAATTCTACTTGCCCCTCTAAATATACCTTGTCCTGCATTACCTCTGTGTTCGATATGGAAGGTTTTGCATCTACCATGAGTATTTTTAATACATCTGGCTGAGTATCTGGTATAATATACTCTTCTTGCACCACAGTATCAGCTGTATTTTCCCCAAGCAACTGTTCATATTGTATATTTTCTTTTACTAATTCTATAGCCATGTTATCCCTCCTATGAAATACCTAAGGTATCTGAAAATAACTAACAAGACAAAGATGCAACGGATATTTTGTATCATTCATACAAGGAAGCAATTTCTGATGATGCAGTATGATACGAAATAGACTAGCATACTGACTAATTATTTCTTTGAAGATACCTTATATAATGTATATAACCATTTCATAAAAAATATGATAACTTTATTATTTTTTTAATAATATATATTATCTTTGTTGTTAAAACAAGATGGTAAAAGTAACTTTTATATATTTCTACATGTTTACTTAAGTTTCACCATTCTTCTTTATATATCACTAATTTTTATATTTTAAAAGTCACTAAATTTATTGACAAAGATCATAATATGACGTATTATAGAAACTGGTTATTGACCATATAACCTCTCATAAATTCTCAATACCCTTTTATACCATAGTTGAAAGATGGAACCCACCATCTTTCTTTTTATTTAATTATCTAAGAGTTCTGTTGACGCAGTACGATTTAAAATAGATTAGCATACTGCCTATTTATTTATTGGAATGTGCCTAAAATTATTACTAGTAAAAATAAAAATTTATTGATATAATAAATTAATGACAACTATAAAAAAAACGATACTAAAAACTAGTATCGTCCTTTATTATACTGAAAAATCTAATTGAACTGTCTTTGTTAATACATCCGAATAGCTATATGTCACTTTCCTTTGGGTGTCCGATTCTAATCTAACTACGAATATACTAGGGTAAGTTTTTTCTATAACTCCATTATTGACCACAACTCTTTTTCTACCGCTGTTTGCCTTGAGAACTACCTTTTCACCCAAATGATCCTCAATATTTCTCTTAATGGAATCTAAAACATTTACTTTTTCCATACAAAACACCCTCTTTCCACATTTTATATTATACAATACAAATCCAATTATGTCAAGCAAACATATTATTTTAACGTAAACAATACAACTTGTCAAGGTTAATTTTCTGTTAATAAAATGAACCTCAAGCCATTTTTAAGCTTGAAGTTCCTTTTACTAAAAAAAGGTAGACTTTGGATACCCTTCTCTACATTTACCTCTAGTTTGAAGACCACCTACCCCTTTTGCTCCTGTTATAGTATTCTGAACAACTTCTTGTATATTCACTATTTCATCTATATTTGTATAAGCCACCTTTTGACATACAAAGACTGGATCTAGACAATGTATAAGCACTCTTTCTGGAGAACTTGCATAGTTAGCACCTGCATCCAATATAGCCTCATAACAAGACTGACAAGCTCCTGCATATATAACCAAATTATCATAATTTGGCTCATAATCTCTTAGCCTTAAAACTGAATCAACGAAATACTTTGAATTTCTATAATTATTTAGATCTAAATAGTCATTTATTCCCTTAGTAACGCCATCATGACCTGTTATAATCACAATATCTGGTTTAACTTTCTTTACTATATCAACTATTTTAGAAGGCTGTTCATACTCAGGAATAACCTTTCCTACCGCCTCAATGGAAAGTTGCTTATATACTTTAAGACAAACCTCAAGGTATGTGGAATCTCCATCTATATGCAATATCTTACCTGGTCTGTGAAATACCATGCTATTAGTATTATTAATTGAGGCAAGCTTAATCTTCTTTAAATCCCGATAGTCACTTTCTTCCACAGCTGCACTTTCTACGCCACTTCTACTACTTCTACTACTCTTAGCTTCTTTTTTACTTTTACTGCTTCTTTTGCTTCTACTACTTCTATTTACAAAATTTCTACTACTATTTCTAGAACTGATTATCTTCTTTATAGATTCATTAACTTTCCTATTAAAAACTATATCCGATGCCCCAAGACCATCCTCATCAATCTGTTCAAGATCTTCCATGGGAGCATCTGCTACTATTCTCAAATTAACTCCATTAAGAACATATATAATACCTTTATCTGTATCCTTAATATCAATAATCTTAAAGGTTATATCCTTGTCGTAAGACTTCCTTACTACAATATCACCGATTTTCATGACCTCACTCCATAAAATTACTATTATATTTTATGAAAGATAATCGCACAATGTGAAAAGTCATGTAAAATACAAATTATATTTACATGACTTAATTAATTATCATATAATATTTTATTCCTTTTGATTATACATTTCTTTAAAATCATCAATAAACTTATTATACTTTTCTCTTTCGTCTATTAATTCTTGGATCTTATTGCTGAATGTACTTTGTCCCCAGTTCACTTCATTATAATAAAATCTATTGCAAAGTCTCCAAAAACGTTGTGGAAAAAGTAGAAAAGCAAACAACACTCTATATTCTGATTCTTCTAGAGGAGATACCTTATTATAGGCATCAATTATAAGCTTCGCATGTTGAATATCCCAATCACATCGCTTTAACACTTTAATCATGTAATTTGATAAGTCATATACTCTTATTTCTCTCTTACAATAATCAAAGTCAATTACATTAACCTCATCCTTATTATCTATGATTATGTTGTGATAAGTATAATCGTGATGACAAAAACCTTTTTCATCTTCAGTTTTCTTACATAGATTCATATATTCTGAAGTATTTAAAATATTTATAGCCTTTAATCCAATTTGTTTAAAGAAATCATAACTTTTAATATAGTTTAAATCAAACTGTGCTTTATTACCTTTTTTTCTGGCCATATCTCTCATCTTTTCAAAAGATCTTACTCTCTTTTCCATTAAATGAGGCCATCTTCCAAGGTCAGTTTTTAGTTTACTATTTTCAGGTGGTTCATACCCTTTTGACTTCTCATGCAGCACCGCAAGAGTTTGAGATGCACTTATCAAATCTTCATCTTCATGAAAATTACATTCTCTACCTTCAATCCATCCTGAAAGTGTATATATATCTTCGTTTACAAGTGCATAGGGATTGCCTTCAATATTCAAACAATACCTATCTATTCCCGTAAATCCTTTCGAAATAAGATGCTCTTTTGCAGAATAAACAAATAGAAGCTTTTGAATACCGTAATCTATTTTTTTAAGGCATTTATTACCTTTATTTGTTTTTAAGTAATATACTCCCCTATTAGGTTTAATAGATTCGATTTTTAAATCAAATTGCCTCTCAATTTCAAATTCCCTCATCATCTTAATCACCCCCCATAGAAATATGTATATGATTATTATGACTTTTTTAGAATAAATTTATTGTACAAGTATTAATGTTTTAATTTATATATTATGCATATGAAAATAAATAACAAGTCAAAGATACTAGCATACTGACTAGTTATTTATTTGAATGTGCCTTATGTTTATATGATAATTGTTAACACTTTGCTAATCATATTAATATAATAAATTGAAGCAATTAAGAAAGGTATCTATTATGAAAATAGGAATAGACGCACGAGCTGCTAAATTATATAGAGGCACTGGTATCGGAACATATACTTATCAGCTAATAAACTGCCTAAATAAAATTGATAATATAAATGACTACTTATTATTTATGCCTAAAAATGCAAATATAGATATAAATTTTTCTAAAAAATTTCAAATAAATGATATAAATGAAAAGATTAGTTCTAATTTTTGGGATCAAGTTAATGTACCTAATATTTTAAACAATAGAGATATAGAGTTATATCATGTTCCCCAAAATGGGGTTGGATTACCTCTAGATAAAAAATGCCCTTTTGTTATAACTCTACACGATATAATACCCTATAAAATGCCTGAAACTGTAAGTGATAGATATCTCCATATTTTTAATGAAGAACTTCCTAAGATAGTTTCTCTATGTGATGGTATTATAACAGTATCCCAGTTTTCAAAAAATGATATAGCAAAGGCCTTTAATTTTCCAGCTAATAAAATATATGTAACCTATCTTGCTGCTGAAAATATATACAAACCATTAGATAAAAAAATAAGCAAAGAAATAATTAAAAAAA
This sequence comes from Clostridium arbusti SL206, assembly GCF_000246895.1. Taxonomy (GTDB): domain Bacteria; phylum Bacillota; class Clostridia; order Clostridiales; family Clostridiaceae; genus Clostridium_I; species Clostridium_I arbusti. The sequence goes on from NZ_BAEV01000022.1 coordinate 9,358, forward strand.
ATTATGGTATAACTGATGATTTCATACTATATGTTGGTGGTTTTAGTCCTAGAAAAAATATAATAGGACTATTAAATGCCTTTGAAAAGCTTTTATCAAAAACTTCAAAGGACCTAAAATTAGTCATTGCAGGTACTAAGGGAAAATCCTATAAAGATTATAAATGTTGTGCTGAAAAACTTCATATTAGAGATAAGGTTATATTTCCAGGTTTTATTCCTGTAAATCATATGCCATATTTATATAACTCTGCAAAACTTTTTGTATATTTGTCACTATATGAAGGCTTTGGTCTTCCACCTATTGAAGCTATGGCTTGTGGTGTGCCTGTGGTATCCTCAAATGTTACATCTCTTCCAGAAATACTTAAGGATTGCTCTCTACTGGTAAATCCAAGGAATGAGGATGACATTTACAATTCATTATATAGAGGATTAAATGATACTGATCTTAGATTTGATTTAATCCAGAAAGGTTTAATTATTAATAAAAACTTAACTTGGGAAAACACAGCTGCTTCTACTTTAAATGCCTATAATAATATAATTAGTAGTATATAAAAAATATCTTAAATAGGTGTAATATTCATATCAATATTACACCTATAACACTTTTAATATTGTGGACAATCATTTTTACCCTTTCATATACTCTTTTAAAATATATACTAAATTGAAGCAAGTTCTTAATTCAGGTGGGGATTCTTTTACCCCATCTGAATTTTAGAACTGCGAATGCATGGCTTACTTGGCGTTGGACTCCCACTTTAAGAAAAGTAGAGAACCCAAATTTTAATTTGGTGTGAATCACTTTCACAGAGTGCGTTGGAGACTTACACCAAGTTAGTCAGGTTAAAAACTAGGTTTCTGTATTATCAATACCTAAACCTAGTTTACTATACAAACATTCAATTTTAAACTTTTTATAATTAGGTATATGAAAATAAATAACAAGTCAAAGATGCGACGTATATTTTGAAGTCAACAAGGAAATAGGTTCCTAAGATAGTGAGCTATCTTATGGTTCTGTTGACGCGGTGGGGTTCAAAATAGACTAGCATACTGACTAGTTATTTATTTGAATGTGCCTTACTTACTAAAAATTCTTCAAGGTTTCAACTTCTATATAGTATATTGCTGTTTAAATTCCTGCAAAAACTCTTGTCTATCCGGCTCAAAATTAACCTTTCTCTTTAATCTTGATACAAAAGTCTGTTCATCCCATTCCTTCCTTTTTGAGTAATAATCTTTACATATTTCATAAAAGTCCTCTGGGAAGGTAATCATACCAAATAGAACATTGAGTTCATTCTGGTTTAATGTATTAGTAATACGGTAATTATCTAAAATAGCCTTACATTTATCTATGTCAAAGGAAAAAGTTTTAGTAACTTTATTAATGAAATTGCATAAATCGTGAACTTTCAGATCAATTACTGAAAAATCAAAATCTATAAAATAAGCTTTATCCTCATCAATTATTATATTGTGGTGGGCCAAATCATGATGACATAATGATATTTTATCCTCTTCACTACAGAGCTTATAATAGGCTGTCTTATCTAGAAATGCTATGCAATCATCAATTTTATTTACATAATTATCTACATTTTTTAAAAATATATCATCAAATTCCCCTTTGTTTTCATAAAGATTAACCATCCTCTTAAAGAATAACATTTCTTCTTTTTTTCTACTTAAATTTTTGAATAGATTGCCACATATATATTTATTGGAATTCTTATATCTAAATCCTTCAGATGCTTTATGAAGTTCTCCTATACCCTGAGCTGAAATAGCCAAATCTACAGGATTGCTGAATTCACATTCTCTTCCCTTAACTTTATTCATTATACAGTAGTATTCACCCTTCCACTCTGCATATTTCTTACCCTCTGTACTATCTTCAAAATTCATTACACGTTCAAAATTGGTATTTACATATTTTAAAGCTTTAACTATAAAGTCAAACTCATATAAAGTACAATCAATTCTTTTTAATATTTTATCACCTTTATTGGTACTTAGTAAAAAAACCTTTCTTATAGGAATTAAATCCAATACTTTTAAATCAAATTTTTCAAAAAGTTTTACATCTAAATCATATTTAGATAGATAGGCCTTATCCCTATATCCTAAATCCAGCATAAATTTACCCTCCTATAAAATGCTATTGCCATCCTTCTTCATAGCCCTATTAAGGCTTACAACATAGTCATTAATATCCCACTTCTTTTTAGCTAATCTATAACGCTCACAACATTTCATATATTCATGAGGATAGGATACTAATGCCTTAATAAAATTATTGCTATCCCTGTCAAAGCCTTCTAGCTCACAAAAATAATTTATTACATTTTCTAACTCTACAGTACTACTACTTCTCTTCAATTTATTGATTAAATATACCCCGTCCATTTCCAGCATATTATATGAACATTTCTTTAAACTATTTATTTCTACTTGTCTATTTTTTCTAATATTATCAAAATAAGTATTTCCAAGACATATTTCAAATCTTCTCATACTTCTTTTAATGAGGCTTATATAGTTACATTGATTTACTATATCAATACACCTTTCTGCTCTCTTTAGATATGAATTTGAGCTTTGTAGTACCATATTTTCAAATTGATTTACAGAACTATTACCTTTAAATGCTTTTATATCTCTATTTAGATTTTTTATACGCATTTTGTATCTTTCAACAACCTTACCAATTTTATTTGGAATAGCTTTAGATTCTATTTCAGTACATTTAAGAGCTACTTTATGAAAAGAATAAATTGCATCTATTTGTTCTAAAATCTTATGCTCTGTAATATTAGTTAATATATAATTATTATTGTCAGCATTCATAAGCTTAATATTATTGTCAACCAAGCATTTTTCTAAGGAGAATGCTCTTATTTCAAGCATGAATGATCACCTCGTTTTGTGATGTTTCTTTAATTTTCTTATTATTTCACGTTCTTTTTGCTCAAGTTCAGCTATCTTTTTGGTCCTTCTTTTTATTTTTTTTAGTCTCTTTACTCTCTCACCTAATTCTTCAATTTTTTTATCATAGTCATTTATGTTGCTTTCGTCATCATTTACAGTTTCAATTATTTTATTGTTAGTATGCTTGTGCTTGCTCATATCTCCCCTCCATAGTTTAAATTACTAAATTGATCTATAAATTCTTGTCTTTCGGCTCTGTCAAGCTCTATTCTCTTCAACTTATTTAAGAAAAATTCTTCCCCCCAAGGCTGATTTTCCCAATAGTACTGAATACCAACCTGCCAAAAATCCTGTGGAAATTCCATGAATGCGGCCATAATAGGTATATCCGTTTTTTCTATAGGATATATAGAACTGTATGCATCTAATACATAAATAGCATCACTCATATCCCATTTTCCATTTTTCATCTTTCTTATTAAAAGACTTGCCAAATCATGAAGGTGTGTATCTAACATACAGTAATCAAAATCTATTATAGTTACCCCCTCATCCTTACCTATAAGCACATTATGATGAGCAAAATCATGATGACAATATCCATTTTTTTTCATTTCTACTTTCATCTTATTAACATAATCTGTTTTATTTACATCTACTATGCTTTTATTAGCTCTCTTAACTTCCCTGCTAATCATACTTTCATATTTATAATCAAATTCTGTCTTGTTTTCTTTTTTTTCAATTCTACTTTTAAAATCAAATATTTCATCTGTTCTTGTACTAAATACTTCCTGCCACTTAAGCCAGTTATACCTTGGATGCATCTCTTCTGTCACTAGAAAGCCTTGACTTTTTTTATGCAAACTTGCAAGGGTTGAAGTAGCTAAGATTATATCTAATGGATTGTCATAATTACATTCTCTTGCTAAAGTCCAATCTGTAAGATATGCATAATACTTATCAAACTTTATATAGTCTTCTCCCAATTTATTTTTTATTATGGTGGGAACATTACTAAACCCGTTATTAATTAGATGATTCATAGCCTCTAATATAAATAAAAAGTGTCCATATTCATAGTGAACAATCTTAAGACAATACTCTTTTTTATTACCTTCCAATTTATAAACATTTTTTATTTTTATTGCTTTGTTAACCTCTATTTCATAATTATCCATTACAAGCTTTACTACAGCTTCTGTTTCCATAACTCTGCCTCCAATAAGCATTGTTCTCATTCATTATATGAGGCTATTTTCAACTATGTGAATAGTGGCACACTTCTCACCATAAATTAATATTATTAATATTAGTAGACAATTAACATACTAACTCTATTGTTCATTAATCAATTTTGAGGAGTGTATTCAATGAGAATTGCATTTGATGCTCGAGGAATAAACTGGTACAAAGGCACCGGAATAGGTACTTATACAGAAAATGTGCTGAAGAATCTCATATCTATAGATAGTTTAAATAAATATGTTCTTTATTGGTCCGGTGAAAACTACGAAAAATTTAAAACTAATAATACAACTATAAGAATGGCATCAAAAAGATATCATAGATTTTTTCAGGAGTATTTTTTTCCGAGAGATATAAAAAAAGATAATATAGATATATATCATATATCTCAAAATGGAATAGGACTTTCACAGAATTTGAATTGTTTAAAAATAGTAACAATACATGATTTGATTCCTTATATCATGCCAGAAACTGTAGGTAATGGATACCTTCTAAAATTTTTAAGAGATATGCCGCGGATTATCGATGAATCAAATGCTATAATAACAGTTTCTGAATACTCAAAAAAAGATATACTAAGATTTTTTCCTATAAATCCAGATAAAATATTTGTCACCCCACTAGCTGCAGATAGTATGTATAAGCCCTTAGATAAAGATCAATGCAAAAAATATCTATCTAATAAATACAATATAAAATCTCCTTATATATTGTATTTAGGAGGATTCAGTTCAAGGAAAAATGTATCTGGTCTAATCAAAGCTTACGAAAAGGTATCAAATGAAATTAAGGAAGATATTAAGCTTGTAATCTGCGGTTCAAAAAAAGATGATGTAGAAAATTTAATGAAAATAAAACTACATTCAAAAGTAGAAGAAAATATAATTTTTACAGGTTTTATTCCAAATGAGGATTTACCAATTTTCTATAATTCCTGTGAGGTATTTGTCTATCCTTCTCTTTATGAAGGTTTTGGACTTCCTCCATTAGAGGCCATGAATTGCGGTGCTCCTGTTATAACATCAAACACTACTTCTATTCCTGAAGTAGTTGCTGACTCAGCTATATTAATAGATCCAATTAATACAGATATGCTTGCAGATGAACTTTATAAAGTGCTTACCAATGAAGTTATAAGAAAAAATTTATCCAATAAAGGTTTAAAACGTTCCTTAGAATTTTCTTGGCTAAAAACAGCTAAGAACACATTAAAAGTATATGAAAATGTATATAAAACTTCGCAGATATCTTCCAATATAATTTAATTATCAATCAAATTTTTATTACTAGAAATGATAAGGCATCTGAAAATAAATAACAAGATAAAATAAACTATCACACTGACTAGTTATTTTATGAAGATACCTAATAAGGCACATTCAAATAAATAACTAGTCAGTATGCTAGGCTATTTTAAATCCTACTGCGTCAACAGAACCCTCAGATAGCACCACTATCATCAGAACCTGTTTCCTTGTAGACTTCAAAATATCCGTCGCATCTTTGACTTACTATTTATTTTCATATGCCTAAAAGAGCTATTTTTAAAATGATTAACTTCATTTTAAAAATAGCTCTTTTGTGAAAATATCCCCTATGATTAAACCCCAAACACTTATAAATAAAAGTACTTTTATCTCTACACTACTTCTACATTATAAAGCACTGCAATGTATTTGTAAACGTTTTTTATAGGTTATTTTTAAATTTTTATTACTTTAAACTATCAGGTTGTTCTAAATTGGTCTGTAAATTGTACATACTTTCATTTAAAGGTTTATTATTTTTGGAAGCATCTATTATAATTTGCACTGTTTTATTCCTTATATCATTAAAATTATGATTATATGTCATAGTTCTAAGTGCAGAAACTTCATCTATAGCCATTCTTCCAAGACTTTGATTATTGTAAAAACTATTCTTCTTATAAAAGCTATCATCCCCATAGGAAGTTGTATCAGAAGACATAACTCCATATCTAGCAAATTCATAAGTTGATAATTCTGTATCAGAACTTAAAAATCTAGTAAATTCTAATGCTGCTGGATTATTACTACTTGACTTTAAAAGCATTAAGTTATCACCAAAGTTTATAGTATCTCTATTTCCTCCTGGTTCAAATGCTGGGATCTTTTCTATCTTTAATTTACTCTTTAAGCTAGGATACTGTTTTTGTATATTATATATAGTGCTTAAATTACCTATTAAGGATACTGTACTTCCACTTACAAAAGATTGTATTTTACTACTACTTTCACTGTCATCATCTAATATTTTACTATTATATATATCGTTTAAAAGCCCTGCTGCCTTAACCGATTTCTGACTTAGTAAATCTATTTTTTTATCTTTATTAAAATAATCAACACCAAGCTGATTTAAAGCTAAATCATAAACAGTACCGCTATTAAAGTAATCTGAAGATAGCATAAACTTTCCACTTGCTTTTACTTGATTACTGCCAATATCCATATATTGTTTCCAAGTTTTAATATCCTCTGATTTTATGTTTAAGCTTTCTAATATATCTTCTCTATAAATCATAAAAGTTGGTTCTACATACCATGGTACAGCATAAATCTTATTTTTATATGTAGCATTATTTATTTGATTTTTGATAAATACATCCTTATTAAATTGTGGAATGGATGAAGATTCAAGAAAACTATTTTGGTATTCATTTATTATTATTGGCACATCTTTATCCCTAACTACTATCATATCCGGAAGATTTACTTTTTCACTTGAATTCTTAGAAAGAGCTTCTGTAACTTTATCGAAATCCAAAGATGATACATTTACCTCTACAGAAGGATTCTTTTTCTTAAATAAAGCCACAGCATCATTTATTAGAGCTTCATTAGAGTCAATTGTCCATAAAGACACCTTTCCCTTAAGTTCTTTAGTATTACTATCTTTAGGTTTACTTGCACAAGAAACTAAACTTATACTCATAAAAAATATAGTTAATAAAACGGCTACTTTTTTCATACATACTTCCCCAATCAAAAAAATTTTAATTAGACACATAAAAAAATATAATCAATATACTTACTAGTTATTTATTTGAATGTGCCTTATTTATTTGAATATGCCTTATATACTTAATTCTAAGTTTATATAATTAAAATGTCCATAGGTATAGAACTTTTTTACGAAATCATTATATTATTAAATAAAATATTCCCTAATATAAAATTTTATATTAGGGAATATTTTATTTAGGCATCCTTGCCTTGATATTTATTTAAAATTCCTTAGTTCTTCATTTTAAAATATAATATTAATCTACTTTAGACATCTTATAGTTACCCTCTTCATTGAAAACTTCTTTCCAAGCTTTCTCTGCTTCCGGTTTAAATTTCGATGCAAGATTATCAAGTTGTTTCATAAATAAAGGATCTTCAATCATTTTAGCAGCACTTGGGTGTGTTGGATATGCTCCTGTCTTCTTAACTATTTCTCTTATCTGATTAGTATTATCTATCATCATACATGGCAATAATAAATTTTTGTTGTATGGTTGTCTACTTCTTATCTCTTTAAAATATTTTGTCTTAAAGGCTTCTTTTAAAGGCTTACCTTTAACATTATAAGCTGCAAAATGTGAGAAAATACATGGTTCAACATCCTCATTTGAATTGATATGGCAATAGTATTTACCAGCAATACATCCTCCAACATAAGGTGAATCATTAAAGAAATCTATAGTGAAATAAGGTTTATTTTCTCTTATATATCTTGTTCTTTCCCCAAGATGTAATCTTTCTTCTGGTGTAAGCATAGCATTTAAATCTGGTGACTCACCGATTGGCATATACATGAAATACCAACTCATCTTTGAGCCTTTTTCTGTTAGCATATCTATAAATTCATCTGAAGTAACTACATCTATGTTATATCTTGCAGTTGCAGATGAAACTCCGAATAGAATTCCTCTTTCCTTTAGAAGATCCATAGCTTTCATAACTGCTTTAAATACACCCTTACCTCTTCTTGCATCAGTTTCTTTTTCAAAACCTTCAAGAGAGAACATAGGTATTACATTTCCAAGTTGTTGTAATCTATCTGCTACCTCTGGAGTAATCATTGTACCATTAGTGAATGGTGTAAACATAACATCATTAAACTTCTCATATACGTCTAACATATATTTATTTATAAAAGGTTCTCCACCGAGTATTACCATATAATAAATTCCAAGGTCTCTTGCTTCACCTATAATTCTTTCTACTTCTTCTCTTGGAATATCATCTTCTTTGCTATAATTCCCTGCATAACAACCTGTACATCTTAAATTACATCTCATTGATGGGCTTAAAAGAATTATAAACGGCGCACTACCACCTTCTTCTTTAAGGCTATCTCTTACAGGTGCTCCAAACCATGCAGCATTTGCAAAGAAATTAGTAAAGAATTTTTTCAAACAATTTTTATTTGTAGTCTTTAATATATTTTGAACAAATTCATAGGTAGGTTTATTTTCCTTGTAATAGTCACATACAAAATCTATTTGCGCCTTTTCATCTGGATCTTTAATTGTCTTTTTTATTAGTGCAAAAATCCTGTCAACATTTTTTTCTGGATTTTTATCCAAAATATCTACTATAGTGTTAACTAAAGTAGTCTTCAAACCCTTTTCTACTGTATTAATAACATTCATGAAAAATCCTCCTCACAAACTTAATAGTAAATAGAACTCATGATCCTACAGGCTATTAAAAGTTGTTATATTAGATGATTACCATCTCTCTATAAAACTATTATATTCCTATTAAATACATTTACAAATCCTATAGGACTTCATAATGTGAAACAAATTTCATATCATCTGGTATTACCATTAGAATACTTTAATTTGCTCCATTTTTCTCCATTTTTTAGATATTATATATAATATCTACACTAAATATCAAAATAGTGAAATCGATTCATCCCCCTATTTAAGTAGATGTAAACATTTTTTGAATACTGTTAATTTTTCCACATTATCAAAAAATTTTTTGTTAAAATTTCTATTAATGATTATTCATATTGTATATGTTGTAATAAATTATCTTCCTTATAAAATAGACATTTTATTTAAATTCATCTGTTAAGACATCTTCTCAAATAAATAACTAGTCAGTATACTAGTCTATTTTGAATCATACTACGTTAACGAAACCCTCTAATAGCGCCATTATCATTAGGACTTGTTTCCTTTTAAGATTCAAAATATACGTCATATCTTTGACTTGTTATTTATTAAATATATACTTTTAATCACAATTTATGTATAGGAATTCCCTAAGATGTATTATATCATATTTTATGGAATATAATTCATTTCAGTGGAAATCAATATTTATCTTTTAAAAATAATATTTTATATAATTTTCTATTTTAATTTGTTAATCATACTTGCAATATATCCTGCACCAAATCCATTGTCTATATTTACAACACTTACACCACTAGCACAGCTATTTAACATGGAAAGAAGAGCCGATAAGCCTCCAAAATTAGCCCCATAGCCAATACTTGTAGGAACAGCAATAACTGGTTTATCAACTAACCCTCCTACTACGCTTGCAAGTGCTCCTTCCATACCAGCAATTACTACAATCACTTTTGCTCCCCTGATTAGATCTATCTTATCAAACAATCTATGTATACCAGCTACACCTACATCTATAACCTTTACTACCTTATTTCCAAAAATCTCAGCTGTTACTACTGCTTCCTCTGCTACAGTCAAATCAGAGGTACCCGCCGTTACTATAGCTATATATGAATCTGTTACTTCCTGTTCTTGTCTTTTAACTACAGTTATAGTTTTTGCTAATTCATTATAAACAGCTTCTTTGCAAATTTCTCTCACAGCTTCATACATTTCTCTTGAAGCTCTAGTTCCCAATATATTATTATTTTTTGTAATCATAAACTGTATGATTCCTTTAACTTGCTCTACTGTTTTACCTGCACAGTATATAATTTCAGGATATCCAACTCTTATTTCTCTATGATTATCAATCTTTGCATATCCTAAATCCTTATAAGGTAAATCCTTTAACTTTTCTACTCCATCTTCTACAGTTATTTTTCCACTTTTAACCTTATTTAGTAATTCTCTCATGTTATCCAGATTCATATATTCACCTTCATTATTACTTATTTGATTATCCCTATAGTTCTAATAACTACAAGCAATAATATTTCAAACCAAACTATAGCTGATCTTTTATTTCCATATAAATCTCTTTTATGGGTATACCATTTTCACATGCAAGCTTCTTACATTCACTATACTCTGGTTTACTCTTTATTTTTTCACCATTATAATAAGCATTTTTTATAGTTATATCTCCAAATTTAGTACTTATTTTAGAAAAATCCCTTTTTAGCATTGTCTTTTCCACTTCATATTTCCTAAAGCCTAAAGTTGTAGTTTCACATAGTATAAATGTCTCTATTAACTTAAATTTGTCATCACTACAAAGAACACTTAATTTTACTGCCGGTCTACCCTTTTTCATTATAATAGGAGTTAAAAAAACATCCGATGCACCTATTGAAAAAAGTCTTTCCATTATGTAATCATAGTTTTCTGGATTCATATCATCTATATTACATTCTAGAACATATGCCCTTTCTTTCTCTAGGTCACATTTAGCACTATCTTTTCTCTCTGCCAAAAATACTCTTAATACATTGGGTATCTCAGTATCTCTATTTCCTATACCGTAACCTATTTTTTTTATCTTGAATTGTTTATTATTTGTGTAGTCATCAACTACAGCCTTTAAAATTGCCGCGCCTGTAGGAGTTGTAGTTTCAAACTGAACCGCACCGGACTTTACAGGTATATCCTTTAATATCTCAACCACAGCTGGTGCCGGTACCGGAATAAGACCATGAGCACATTTTACAAAGCCACCTCCTAGTTCTATATCTGAACATATTACTTTATCAACCTTTAAATAATCTAAGCAAATGGCTGCCCCTACTGTATCTATAATAGAATCAACAGCACCTACTTCATGAAAATGTACTTCATATAATGGTTTATTATGAACTTTAGCTTCAGCCTTTGCTACTTCCATAAATATATTCATGCTTATTTTTTTAACTTCTGATTTTAAAGAACTGCCATTTATTATATCTTCTATTTCTTTTAATCCTCTATGAATATGAGTATGCCCATGCATATCCTCATGCTCATGCTTGTGGTCATGATGGCAATGACTGTCTAAACCATGCTCATCATTGTTTTCATCATCATGAACATGGATATGATTGTTTTCATGATGATTATGCTCTTCTTCACGAATAGTAGCATTTTCATCTTCAAGTAAAACATCAACTTTTGTTCCTGTAATACCCTTTCTCATATCTTTTGAAATTTTTACTGAATATCCCTCTAGCTTTAATTTTTTTAATTCATCTATTAAATAATCCTTTGGTACTCCAATGTCAATCATTGCCCCTAAATTCATATCTCCACTTATGCCAGAAAAGCAATCATAATACAATATTTTCATCACTTTGTCCTCCTCTTATATTAGCTCATACCGAACTTGTAATTATCAATTAGTCTTAGGCACATTCAAATAAATAACTAGTCAGTATGCTAGCCTATTTTCAATTCTACTGCGTCAGCAGAACGCTCAGATAGCACCACTATCATCAGGACCTGTTTCCTTGTATAATTCAAAATATACGTCGCATCTTTGACTTGTTATTTATTTTCACATGCCTTACTTAGTTGGAGTTTGGTTTACTCCCGCCATGTTTAGATGAATTATCCAGAGACGTGTTGCTGTTATCTCAACCAGAATAAAGTAATTTTTACTATTTTCCTATATATTATATTATAACAAAAAGGTATATCCATAGTACAGTTTTGGATATACCCTATAATTACATTAAAACTATATTGATATTAAATTTTTCATACTTAAATCAAGTACCTTATAAGAATGAGTTATATATCCTGTAGATATATAATTAACTCCTGTTTCCGCTAATGCTCTTATAGTTTCAAGATCCACATTACCAGACACCTCAGTAAGAGCCTTTTTATTAATCAGATTCAGTGCTTTTCTTATAGTTTCAAGATCCATATTGTCTAGCATTATTATATCCGCATTAGCTAAAAGAGCTTCCTGTACCTGTTCTAAGGTTTCAGTTTCAACTTCTATTTTCTTAACAAAAGAAACATTTTTTCGAGTCATATCAATAGCATTTTTTATTCCTCCAGCAGCAGCTATATGATTATCCTTAATAAGTACTCCATCACTTAAATTGTACCTATGATTCTCTCCACCACCAATTTTAACTGCATATCTCTCAAGTATTCTAAAATTTGGAGTAGTCTTTCTTGTATCCAATAATTTAGTTCCTGTCCCTTGGATTTTATCAACAAATCTTCGTGTTAAAGTTGCTATACCACTCATTCTCTGCAAAATGTTTAATGCAACTCTTTCTCCACTAAGAACACTAGAAGTTAATCCTCTAATCTCTCCAATTATTTGTCCCTTATCTACATCTTCACCATCCTGAGAAGAAAATATTACGTCTGCATCTCCCAAAATTTCAAATACTCTTTTAAATACTCCTGTGCCACACAATACTCCATCTTCTTTAGCTATTAAGTCTACTTTACATCTATCCTTGCCATCTATAATAGAGTTAGTAGTAATATCATCATAGGCTCCATCTTCCTTAAGGGCATTAATTATTATATTATCAATTGTTAATGAGTTCATGTTCCTTCTCCCCTAACACTTTTTTAAATTCACTAAGTACAGAATTTAGATTGCTATCTATTATTTCTTCCGCTTCTTTTAATTTTATATTATGCTTTAATGGTATAATATCTTTACTATTTATATTTTTATTTATATCTAAAGCTGCCCTTCTAGAAAATACGAGCCCTTCTAGTAGAGAATTACTTGCAAGTCTATTTGCTCCATGTACACCAGTACAACTTACTTCACCGCAGGCATATAAATTATCCATGGAAGTGCTAGAATTCAAATCAACCTTTATTCCACCCATAAAATAATGCTGTACAGGAGTAACTGGTATAGGCTCATTAGTAACATCTATTCCTCTCTTCTTGCACTCTTTGTAAATACCAGGGAATCTATTTATTATAAACTCACTATCCATAAAACTTGCATCTAAGTAAACAAAGCTAGAATCCGTTTTTCTCTCTTCATCCCATATACTTTCTGCCACTATGTCTCTTGGCAAAAGTTCATTTACAAAACGCTGTTTATTAATATTAAATAATTTTGCCCCTTCACCCCTTAAGGATTCAGAAATGAGGAATTTTCTTTCCTCTGAGCTATTTTCATACAGTGCAGTAGGATGAAATTGAATATAACCTAAATTAGTAACATCTATATTGTTCTTTAGAGCTATAGCTATGCCATCTCCAGTCATAGTTCTTCTATTAGTAGAGTTCAAAAACAGCCCACCAATACCCCCTGAAGCTAAAATAGTATATTTAGCATGTATAAAATCAACACCATTATTTCTCTTTACTATACCTCCACAACAAGCTCCTTTAAATTTTAACAAATCAACTAAAGTTGTATCCTCATATATAGTTATATTGTCTCTATTCTTAACCTGCTTAAAAAGGGTTTCAAATACTCTCTTACCAGTTTCATCTGTGGAATGAACTATTCTATTTATACTGTGTGCGCCTTCTCGTGTATAATCAAGCTCTCCATCTTTATAGTCAAAATCCATTCCAAGCCCAATTAATCTATTGATATTTTCTATAGACTCCTCTGCAAGAACTCTTACTGCTTCCTCTTTATTCTTGTCTTTTCCTGCTTTCATAGTATCTTGAATAAAAAGATCTATGTCATCTTTATCCTTTGCACGGGAGATTCCACCTTGAGCAAGGTAAGTATTACACTCATCAGTCTTGGATTTTGAAAGTATCACTACTTTGCAATTATTATTGATATTTAAGGCCGCATACATTCCAGATACACCACATCCAACTATCAAAACGTCTGTATATATATCCATCTTAATCACTTCCTAAAATAAGCATATTTTCTAAAGCAGCTGCTGCTTTCTTTCTCACATCTTCATCTATATTTATTTCATGATACATTTCATCAAGACTCCAGTATACATTATCCAGAGATGTCTTTTTCATATTTTTACAAGTCATTCCTCTTAATGAGAAAAATTGCTTATCCGGATTTTCATTTCTCATCTTATGCAATACGCCTTCTTCAGTAACAACTAAAAACTTATCATGATCACTTTTAGCTGCATAATTAATTATTCCACTGGTACTTCCAATGTAATCAGCTAAATCACGTACCTCCTTTCTACATTCAGGATGCACTAGAATCTTAGCTGTACTACATTGTTCTTTTCCCCTCAAAACATCTTCCTGACTAATTCTGTCATGAACACAACAGTGACCTTTCCATAAAATAATGTTTTTTTCAGGTACATTTTCTTGTATATAGGAACCTAAATTCTTATCAGGAGCAAATATTATATCTTCTGCATCTATATTTTTTACAATTCTTATAGCATTAGAAGAAGTACAACAGACATCTGACACTGCTTTTACTTCTACAGAAGAATTTACATAGGTTACAACTTTAGCTTTTGGATATTCCTTTTTCATACTAAGTATTTGTTCTACTGTGGCCATATCAGCCATAGGACATCCTGCTTCTTTAACAGGCAATAAAACTTTTTTATTTGGAGATAATATTTTGGCACTTTCCGCCATAAATCTTACTCCACAGAATACAATTACATCTGCATCATTTTCTTTGGCACGTTTACTGAGTTCAAAGGAATCTCCTACAAAATCCGCAACATCCTGTATTTCTGGTATTTGATAATAATGCGCTAAAATTATAGCGTTTTTACTTTTTTTAAGTTTTAGTATCTCTTCATTAATATATTCAGTCATCTTTACAGACCTCCATTTTATATTTACATCTGTATATACACCTATCTATAAATATATCACTATAATTTTGTATTATCAATATACAAAAGCCACCATGAGTTTATTAAATTCATGGTGGCTTTTACCTGGTAAGTATAAATCTAGAATAGTATAATATTTACATTCTTATATAAAAGCTAATTTATTCCTTTGTTCCACTTTTATTTTTGCTATTTTCTGGTGCTTTACTATTTTCTTTATTGGCTTTTGTCTTATTGTTTTCAGTACCATTATTCTTTAATTCATTATTCTGAGTTCCATTGCTATTGGGCTGATTATCTTTATTGCTATTATTTTTTATTTCACTACCCTTACCTTCATTATCTTTTGATTGATTATTTTCAGTCACATTTCCATTATCCTTAGTTGTATTTTCTTTAGCTTGGTTGCCTTCAGCTTTATTTTCATTATTATTTGAATTATCTTTATCCTCTAGGCTTCCATCCCAATTTTTTATTTTCTCATTCACTATATTCTTTATTTGATCAGCTTTTTCTTTTGTTATTTTCTTATCTTTAACAGCCTGATCTATGTGATTATTTCTATCCTCTATCATCATTTTCTTTACTTCTTCTTCACTATGACCTTTTTTCTTTGCAATATCAAAGAAATTTTTTCCTGATTTTTGTGCTTCTTGTAATTCTTCTTTTGTTATTCCTAGCTTTTCTAATATCTTACCTTTATGATGGTGATGATGTTCGTTACCATCATTACTTTCATGAGTTTTATTATTGGCCTCATTGTTACTGGGATTCTTAGTTGCATTACTATTGCTTTCAGGAGAAGCATAAGCTGTTGCACTTAGTCCTATTGCAAGACAAATAGCTAGAGCTGCAACCTTTTTTACAAATTTTATCATATTGTTACCTCCTAATAATTTATTACGAGGTTATTATAACCAATATGATGAATTATTAATTAGATATAGAGCAAAGTTTTTATTTTCATAATTGTTAATGTTGTCTAATTAATGTTTATCATGGTAGTTAATCTAATTTTTCCATGAAATTTATAATTAAAAAGGTTACATTATCTTTTCATATTTTTTTTCAGATTCCTTATAACTTACTATATTGTCAACTATATATAGAGGTCTGTCTTTAGTTTCATCCATAATCCTTCCTATATACTGTCCCATTACACCAATGGTTCCAAGTATTAATCCAAACATAAGAATATTTACTGATAATATAGACGCCATGTTTAATAGGCTATAATGCTTAATTAAATCCTTTATACATGTAATAATAAGTGAAACTAATCCTATAAAGAATGATATACCACCTAAATAACCAGCGATTACAAGAGGTTTATATGAAAATGCAGTTATTCCATCAAAGGCTAGCTTCATCATTTTCTTTAAAGGATATTTGCTTTCTCCTGCCAATCTCTCATGTCTTATGAATTCTACAAAAGTCTGCTTATATCCAACCCAACTAACGAGTCCTCTTACATATCTATTCTTTTCAGGAAGCATTGATAATGAATTACATACCTTTCTATCTATAAGTCTAAAGTCACCTGTATCCACTGGAATGTCTATGCTGGTCATATTTTTTAGCAGTCTATAAAATATTTTTGAAGTAAACTTCTTTAAGAATGTTTCCCCTTCTCTTTTAATTCTTTTCCCATATACAACCTCATAGCCTTCTTTCCATTTTTCAATCATCTTTAACATGACTTCTGGCGGATCTTGAAGATCTGCGTCAATTACAATGATGGCCTTTCCTAAAGCCACATTCATTCCTGCTGTTATAGCAGCTTGATGTCCAAAGTTCCTTGAAAAATTCACAAGCTTTATTTTCTCATCTTCTTTACAAATATTTTCTATTATAATTCTAGTCTTATCCATACTACCATCATTTATAAATACAATTTCATAATTTTCTCTAATAGAATCCATAACCCATTTTAATTTTTTATAACTTTCACTGATTAAAAGTTCCTCATTGTAAACAGGAACTACTACCGAATAAATTACTTCATCTGACATCTTTATCACCCCATTTTATTTTTTACTCAAATCTTAAAGCATCTATTGGATTTAACTTAGATGCCTTATTAGCTGGATATATTCCAAATACTAATCCCACTAACAAGGAAAATAAGAATGAACCAAGTACTACATTATTAGAAATAACAATAGTTGTTGAGAAGAATTTTTCTCCAATAAAGGCTCCAAGATATCCAATGATCACTCCTATTATTCCGCCTACTGCACTTACACTTGCTGCTTCAATTAAAAATTGTAATAGTATTGTTCTTCTCTTAGCGCCTATAGCCTTTCTAACTCCTATTTCTCTTGTCCTCTCTACCACTGATACAAGCATTATATTCATAATACCTATACCACCTACTACAAGAGATATAGCTGCAACCCCTGCAAGCATTGTGGTCATACTCTTAGTAGTTGAAGTAGCAGTATCAAGAAGGCTTGTTTGGCTCATAACCCTATAGTAACTATTAGTAGTTGTACTGGTAGAATTACCAGGAAGACCAAATTTTTTATCTAAAAACAGTTGTGTATATGCCATAGCTGTATCAACCTGATCCTTACTATCTGCCTCAATATAATAAGTTTTAGCGCTGGAAGTTTTTAAGAGTCTCTCTCCTGTTGACAATGGAACTATTATTCTATCATCACTAGAACCTGAACTTGATGTACCCTCAGATTTAAGAACTCCTACCACAGTGAACTCTATTCCATTTACATACATTGTATTTCCCACTACATTTGTATCGCCGAAAACATTTTGTGCTGTTTCTGTTCCAATTACAACTGAATTAAACCTATTTTCTATATCTCTATCGTTTATAAATCTTCCAGAACTTACAGTAAGACTTTTTATTTCAGCATATTCTGGAGTTGATGCTTCCAAAGTTGTAGTGCTGGATTTACTTCCTGATTTTACATTTACATTTGACTCTGATATTTGTGGTGCAATTTCTTTAACCCCTGGTTTAGTCTTTAAACTTGCTAAATCTTCGCTGCTAATTGTTATAGATTTTGAGCTCATTATATTAGCAGTTATAAGATTAGTACCTAGGCTTTCTATCTGATCACTAACGTCTTTTTGAGTTCCTTGACCTATACCCACAAGTATAATTACTGAAGATATACCTATAATTATTCCTAGCATAGTAAGGAAGGACCTCATTTTATTATTCCATACAGAAGATAAAGCTATCTTAACAAGCTTTGTGAATCTCATGCTCCTACCTCCCTCTCATTTAAGTTATCAGAAGTTATCTTTCCATCCTTTACTGTAATAATTCTCTTAGCATGAGATGCTATTTCCATATCATGAGTGATCATTACTATAGTATTTCCTTCATCATTTAGATCTGTCAGCATCTTAAGTACTTCTTTTCCTGTCTTACTGTCCAGTGCACCTGTGGGTTCATCTGCAAGAATCATTTGAGGATCTGTTACTAATGCTCTAGCTATAGCAACTCTTTGCATCTGGCCTCCTGATAACTCTGAGGGTTTATGTTTTAGATGATTACTAAGTCCAACTTTTTCAAGAACTCCTTTTACCTTTTCTTTTGACTTATTATTTGGATATCCCAAATAAATTAACGGAAGTTCAACATTCTCCATTATGTTTAATTTGGGTAGTAAATTATAGCTTTGAAATATAAAACCTATCTTTTTATTTCTTATTTCAGCTAATTTGTTATCATTGCAACTTGTATTTAAGCCGTCCAAAATGTATTCTCCATTTGTAGGCTTGTCAAGACAACCTATGATATTCATAAGGGTAGACTTTCCAGCACCTGAAGGTCCAACAATAGCAACATATTCACCTTCAGCAATAGTCAAGTCTACATCACTCAAAGCCTTAAAGGTGCTGCTGCCCATTTTATATACTTTCTCTATATCTTTCATTCTAATTATATCCTTATTGTTTGAATCCTCTGACATTTCTTTACCTCCTTCTATAATCTTTTTAGGTAATTCTTTAATCTCTTATTATATCTCTTCATAATTACATATAAATCTCAATTTTCAACATAGTAATTTAGTTTCCTGGTGTACCGCTGCCACTTCCTTGTGATCTGCCACCACCTTGAGAGCCGCTGTCCATTCCGCCACTCATGCCTTGACCCATGCCACCCATTCCATTACCTCTATTATTAGTAGTGGTAGTAGTAGATGGTAATTGAACTAAAATCTTATCTCCCTCTTTAACACCCTCTGTTACCTCAATGTAATTTTCAGTTTCTAATCCTGTCTTTATAGCTACTAATTTACCACTAGATGAAGTGACACCGCTACTTTGCCCTTGCTTTTGGCTGGAAGAGCTAGAGGAGCTTTGTCCACTTGATCCTTGAGTACTTTGACTTGTTGCAGCATTACTTGAACTCTGAGTAGTACTACTGCTTGAATCACTGCTAGTTTCCACTCTTACATACTTTTGTCCATTAGTCTCAACCAATGCCTCAGAAGGAATTACCAATGCATTTTCTTTACTTTGTACTGCAATGGTTGCAGTAGCATTCATTCCAATTTTTATTTTTGAATCAGGACTGCTAACACTAACTACTACATTATATGTAGTTACACTATTTGAAGAAGTTCCCGTTTGAGCTATTGATGCAACTGTACCTTCATAGGTTTTATCTGTAATGGCATCAAACTTTATAGTAGCCTTCTGACCCACACTTATCTTATTTATATCTAATTCATCTACAGATACATTAATATTTATTAACCCTATATTTTGTATTGTTAGAACGGCTTTACCTGATTGAACACTATCACCATTGACATTACTCACAGCAGTAACAAGTCCACCTATGGGAGCAGTAACTGTTATATTATTTAAAGCTGCCTTTGCAGTATCTAGTTGTGATTGGGCATCGCTTACAGCTATCTTATCAGAAGCTACCTTGTTGTCATCTACCTTCTCTGAACTTTCATCTGTATCAAGTGAAAGATTAGCTTTAGTTAAATTATTTTGTGCATTAGTAACTGCCTTTGTAAGATCAGTACTGCTAGCTGTAAACAATGTTTGTCCAGCAGTAACAGTATCACCTACTTTTACAGTTAAACCTGATAGAGTTCCATTATTATTTGGTGATACATCCTTTGTTGAACCTGAATATGCCGCACCAGTTCCTTGAACCGTTTCACTCAAATTAGCCTTTGAAACCGCCGTACTATAGTATCTGGTAGAAGTAGTTGTTGTTTTCTTTCCAAAATAGTTTTTATATCCGAAATACCCTCCAGTACCAAGCATAGCAACTACTACACATGCAATAATAGCCTTAATTAACTTACTCTTCATTTATATCCCTCCGCAAATTTCATAATATCAATATTTATAATTACTTTTTTCATCCATTTTCTCTATATGAGATTAGACATTATCAAAGAAATCATCAATCGAGTATAATGATTTCTTATTCCTCTGATGATATCTAAATTATAATTATAAATTGTTGCACCAATATCAAATAATTGTGTGAAATTTGTGTGATTATTGGAAATAAAAAAAACACTTTCACAGAGTGCGATGGAAGTATTAGGTCTGGTATTCATGGGATAAAGTAAACAAAACAAGACTTCTCTATAAGTTGAGGAGCCTTGCTTTATATTTATATATATATATCCCATGATTTCTAAAATACTGCTATGTATCATATCCCTCTTTTACAAGATGGGATTGTACACTTTGATAATTTTATTCTATGCTCTTAAATGTTTAGCGAAAGAGTTAAAGAATCTTGAAACCACATCTTTTAAATTTATCTTCTTTTTATAAATTACCATAACAGCTGACCCTATAGCAATTAATAATACTCCCAATCCAATAAGTACATTTTGATCTACAAACTGTCCAGTCTTTGGAAGAGTAGTAGCCGTAACACTAGAAACAGGTGTTGTACTTGTTGAGTTTCCACTGGTAGATGTTGAACTTGAGTCTGGTGTTGTAGCTGATGAACTTGTATTTGAACCCTGTGTGCTAGTTGCGACCTTTTCGTTTGTAGATGAAGTATTTGAATCAGATGTTTTGTTACCATTATTCGTATTTGAATTTGATGTTTGAAGTTTTTTAACAGTAGCCTCAGCTGACTTTAATTTATCATAATTTGTAACTAAAGCTTTCTGTGTATTACTAAGTGCATCATATGCCTCTCTTGCATCTGAAACATCTTTATTAGCATTTAAAACTATGTCATTAGGAATTGTATTTATCTTTCCACTAACGGCTGCTGCTGCTTTTTCATCTGCTTGCTTCTTTGCTGCTTCCTTAAGCTGAGCAATTTTACTTTCATCAGCTGTTAATTTATCTAAATTTGTTATGAACTTCTGTTGACCAGCATCTAATGCATTATAGGCATTACGAGCTGCCTGAACTTTATCTGCATCATTTAATGATATAGAATCTGAATTTGGCAAATTATTTATTTGATCTTTAACACCTACAGCTGCTTGATTTGGTTCAGTAGACTTAACAATTGTATAACTATCTGTTTGTGTCATTGTATCAGTTCTATAAGTTGCAATTGTAAAACTGTTACTTGTTACAGAAACACGGGAGAAGGTTGGAGTATTAAGCTGCTCTTTCTTAGCTTCATAGTAATTGTTATTTGGCTCTTGTATTTTATAATACTTACTTCCACTGGCAGAGTTAACTGTCATATAAAGAGTACCTGTTGGATCTATAACTCTTCCTTCAGCATCTACCTTCTGATTTTTCTGAGCTTGTCCACCCTTCATCTGATAAGTTCTTGTATAAACATGATCATGTCCATCTAAAACTACATCTATGCCAAGTGAATCAAAAATTGGTGGTAAATCATTTCTTCTCTGTATAATATCGCTATCTGTTTCATGATCTGCAGAACTATAAATTGAATGATGCATAAGTACTATTTTCCAAGTTGCATTTGGATTTTTAGAAATAGCATCCTGCATAAATTGCTTATGCTCTTCCTCATTCATATCATTACTATTTAAAGCCATATATAGTGTGTTGCCATAAGTGAAATAATAATCTGCTCCTGAAGTAGGCTGTGATGCAAATTCACCATATTGTGTGGACATATTTGGAGCATCAAAATGAGTTGTATGCCCTGGCCCATAGGTTTCATGATTTCCAGCAATGGCTGCAATTGGTAAGTTCTTAAGTTGGCTTGGTGCAAAATATCCACTGTATTCTACTTCATTGCTTTGTCCATTAAGTTCTTTTCCATTGTTTATCTGATCGCCAATGGAAACCATAAAATTAGTATTAGGAAATTGCTGAGTAGCCTTATTCATAGTATCTACCCACCCTGCGGAATCCTTAGCTATATCACCACCTGCACCAATCTGTGGATCTCCCATATAGAAGAAACTATATTGACTAGTTTGATGAGTGTTATAATTATAGACTGGACTCCAATTTGTTCCATCGCCTAAACGATATACATATTGAGTGGATTCAGCAAAACCATTAGTGTTTACTTTATAGGAAGTCATTCCATTATTGCCCAATGAAGTATTCCCTTTAAATGTACGAGCTTTGTCAGCAGGAAAAGTTTTTCCATCAAAATCTGATTTTAATGCAACCTGAACTGTTGGTGTACCTTTGCTATTTAATGAATACCATGTAAAATTTAAGTCTGTAGCCTTTGAAGCTACTGAAAGTGATATATCGGTAAAATTACTTTGACTGTCGTCGGCTGCAGCTGTTACCTTATTATTTCCTGTTGGATTTGTAGCTGCTATTCCACTTGTTACAAGAGATCCTGAAAGTGTAACTGTAAGCATTACAACTAGTGCAGCTAATTTCTTATGACCTATCATCTTTTAATCTACCCCTCTATTTATTAATTTTTTCTTTTAAGTCTTTACCTAAAAGGTCCATTTATCACTTATTTATACTCATATATCATCTCCAAGCTTCTCCGAACTACTTTATACAAATCCTATGTTAACATTTAATTCCAATATTTTCTTTATGCCTATGTAAAATTTCTGGATTTATGTAAACTCCATGTAAAATCATTATAAAAATTTTTTAATATTATTTATTTTTAACCTATTCTTTACACAAACCTTACAGTCTTGCATCTTCACTGTCTTATAATGTTAGTAAGTTATTAATATATGTTACAAATAATAGCTTCATTTATCATTTTTTGTTAATTGTAAATTATCTATATTGGAGGAAACTTATGTATAACAATTCCAAACTTTCAAAAATTATAATTTCTTTAATATCTATAAGCGCTTTTTTTATATTTTTGTATTTTTTTAATGTTACTCATCCAATAGTCTTTAAGCCCACTGGAGACACGACAAATGTAAATTACGAAAAAGCAGAAGTACTAGATGTACAAAATAATAATCTACAAAAAAGTGTAAATATGAAGGGCTTCTATTTTGGAAGTCAGGATATAAAAGCAAAAATACTTACAGGAAAACATAAGGGTGACATAACTAAAGTATCCAATTATTTAAGCGATACTCATAATGTATTTGTAAAAAAAAGTATGAAATTCATTGCAAGCATCAACTCCGTAAACAAAAATACTTATAGTGCCACAGTATATAGCTATTATAGGGCTCCAATTCAATATGCCTTTATTCTTATTTTTTTCTTAGCACTAAGTATAATAGGTGGAAGAAAAGGAATAAAATCTGTTTTAGGTCTTGTATTTACTTTCATATGCATTATATTTTTATTCATTCCAATGATATATAGTGGATACTCTCCTATATATGCTTCAATTTTAATAGTAATTATCATCACTTGTATTACTTTATTTTTACTAGCTGGCTGGAGCAATAAAACTATTTCTGCTATATTAGGCACCATATCTGGAGTTGTGATTGCTGCCATAATCGCAGTTGTTTTTGGATCCTTGGCACATTTAACTGGAATAAACTCCAATGACGTGGAAACACTAAACATGATTTCCACTAAATCTGGTATGCAGGTACAGGGCTTACTTTTAGCAAGCATTCTCATTGCCTCTCTAGGAGCGGTTTTAGATTTAAGTATGTCTATTGCCTCTGCAGTTCAAGAAATATACTCATCAAATCCAAAACTTAGTACAAAGGAATTATTTCGTTCTGGTATGAATGTGGGTAAAGATATGATGGGAACCATGGCAAACACTCTTATTTTGGCCTTTGTAGGTTCCTCCTTAAACATGATAATGGTTATATACTCTTATAATGTTTCCTTTACGCAATTAATGAATATGGATATGGTGAGTATAGAAATTATTCAAGGTCTAACAGGCAGTCTTGCCATAATATTTACAGTACCTATAATAGCTTTCATTTCCTCAAAAGTAATTCCATCCTCATTGCTTGAAACTAAAGATGCAGTTATTCAGGACAAGCTTAATAATGGTGCAACACAAACTAATGTAAAATCCCTTGAAAATTAATTAATATTAAATAAAAATACATTTAGGCATGTGAAAATAAATAGTAAGTCAAAGATGCGACGAATATTTTGAATCCAACAAGGAAGCAGGTTCCGAAGATAGTTGGGCTATCTGAGGGTTCTGCTGACGCAGTAGGATTCAAAATAGTCTAGCATACTGACTAGTTATTTATTTGAATATGCCTTCCACACGTTCCTAGATAATTCATATAAATAGAAATAGAGCTTAACATTGATAAATGAATCTTAAATGTTAAACTCTATTTTTTCATACTATATAAATAAATTTCCATTAAGCATATGAAAATAAATAGACCTCGCATACTGACTATTTATTTGAATGTGCCTTACTTTATTTAGAAAGTTCAGACTTTATATCAATAATCCTTCTATTTAAAAGAGGATGAACTAGATATGGCGCTATATCACATAAAGGCTCTATAACGAACAGTCTTTCTGCCATTCTTGGATGGGGTATTGTATAATATTCATCAGAAGTAACTATATCATCATAAAGAAGTATATCTAAGTCAATAGTTCTAGGTCCCCAATGTATTAACCTCTCTCTTTTTAGAGTGTTTTCGAACTCAAGAAGAGTAGTCATAAATTCCTCAGGAGACAAAATAGTTTTTACTTCTATAGCACAATTTAAAAAGTCGTCTTGATCTAAATACCCTACAGGTTCTGTAATATAGAACTTTGAAGTTTTTGTAACCTTACTTTGATCATTATTATCTATCAATTTAATAGCATCTTTTAGATTTTTTTCTTTATCACCCATATTTGAACCTAGAGCAACATACACTGTATGCCAACCTCTTTCTATTTCCACAGCAGCATATTCAACATGTCTTCCTATAGGTGCCCAAGGCTTCTTTAAAATTATTTTTACCTTTTTTACTAAATCATACTTTAACAGAATAAATCCTGCTACTTTCTCTACAGCAGTTTCAATTAAATCGTATCTTTCCTTTGTAAATTGTTTCTCTACCTCAAGGCAAAGCTCTCCGTAATTTACAGTTTCATTTAAATCTCCAGTAAGTCCAGCTTTCCTTAAATTTAATTGAAGTTCCATAGATAATATAAATTTTTGTCCTAAATTCTTTTCTTCATTAAACACTCCATGATTTGCAAACACTTCAAAATCTTTTATATATATTTTATCCATATTATTATCTCCTAACTATGGCATCCGTCATAACACAGGCTCTCTTATTTTCAAGTACATCGTGAACTCTAATAAAATCGCAGCCCTTCATAATACCTATAACAGAAGTTGCAACTGTACCTTCTACCCTTTCTTCCACGGGTAAATCAAGTGTATTTCCTATAAAGGATTTTCTTGAAGTTCCAAGAAGTACAGGATATTTTAATTCCTTCAATTTATCTAAATTATCCATTAATATAAGATTTTGCTCGTAGCTCTTTGCAAATCCTATACCAGGATCAAGTATTATATTTTCACTTTTTACGCCTGCCTTTATTGCTATATCTATAGATTCTTCTAAATCCTTCAATACATCCTGCACAAAATCATTATAGTCTCTATTATCTCTGTTATGCATAATACAGCAGGGCACTTCATATTCTGCTGCAACCTTTGATATATAAGGATCTTTTTTAAAACCCCATACATCATTTATAAGATCAGCCCCTGCCTTTACGGCAAGTTCTGCTACCTTTCCCTTGTATGTATCTATAGATATAGGAACATCTATTTCCTTTGATAAAGCTTCTATTATAGGAACAACTCTTGAAATTTCCTCTTCTATCTCTACTGGAGTATGATTAGGTCTTGTAGACTCTCCCCCTATGTCAATTATGTCTGCTCCATTGCCTATCATTTCTTTTGCATGTGTTATAGCCATTTCTATACTGTTGAACTTTCCTCCATCAGAAAAAGAATCAGGTGTCACATTTAAAATTCCCATCACATAGGTTCTCTCACCTATATTAAAACTTTTATTACCTATTTTCATCTTCTGCTCCCCTTGTAACCTTTTTAATTGGTCATTATATTAGGCATCTTCAAATAAATAACTAGTCAGTATACTAGTATATTTCACTTGTTATTTATTTTCACATGCCTTATTAGTCGTTTTTTCACTTATCTATATTACTAAAGTCATTGAAGCAAGTTCTTAATTCAGGTGGGGATTCTTTTACCCCATCTGAATTTTAGAACTGCGAATGCATGGCTTACTTGGCGTTGGACTCCCACTTTAAGAAAAGCAGAGAACCAAAATCTTTTTTTTGATTTTGTGTGAATCGCTTTCGCAGAGTGCAAGCAGAGAACCAAAATCTTCTTTTCGATTTTGTGTGAATCACTTTCACAGAGTGCGTGGGAGACTTACACCAAGTTAGTCAGGTTAAAATAACATATTTTTAATATATTATATCTAAATTTTTCTTATCTAAACTCCAGTTACATTCATGAGAAGCAGCACATCCATAACATTTTCTAGAGAGTTTATCACTTTTATACAGTAAAGAACTCAATGATGAGCTCTCATTTTCACCTCTATGATTTTTTATGGCTTCTGTTATCATCCTAATTTCATCAACGTTAAAATCAGATAACTGTAAAATTTCTATAGCTAATTCAGCACTGGCTTCATCGTGAGGAATATTATATTTGTACTCCTGCCATCTTCCAATATCATGGAGCAAAGCCGATGCATAAATAATATCCTTTGAAATATCAATATGTTTTTCAAGTGCCATTATATATGCAATTCTAGCAACATCTAAAAAATGCTCTAAGTCGTGCAAACAAAAGCACCTATTTTCTTCATAACTTTTATTTTTTTCTAAGTATTTTCTATAGATTTTATTATTAAATATTAAATTAATTCTATCAACTTCACCCATGAAAACTACTGCTCCTCTAAATGAATTTATTTATAAAACTCTTCCATTAATAAGAGAAAGTGCTTCCATCCTAGTTTGTGAATCAGTTTTCATAACTCCTCTTAAAGCTGTAGTAATAGTTCTAGATCCTGGCTTTCTAATCCCACGCATAGTCATACATAAATGTTCAGCTTCAATTACTACGGCAACACCTTTTGAATCTACAGCCTCTAAAATAACATCTGCAATTTCATTACCCAATCTTTCCTGAAGTTGAGGTTTTTTTGATACTGTATCTACAATTCTAGCTAATTTACTTAATCCTAAAACTTCTCCTCCATTTGGAATATAAACAATATGTGCCACTCCTGTAAAGGGTAATAAATGATGTTCACACATTGAATACAAAGGTATATCTTTAACTATTATCATTCCATTATCATGATCTTCATGGAACTTTTTAACATCATCTAAAGGGTTTTTATGAAGTCCTTCAAATATTTCTTCATACATCTCTGCTACCCTTCTAGGTGTTTCAAGAAGACCTTCCCTATCTGGATTTTCACCTATTCCTATTAGAATCTCTCTTACAGCCTTTTCAATTCTATCTTTATCCATCATTGTATTTTCTCCATTCTGTATAATAAATTAAATACTATTTTATTTACTAATAATTTTTTATCTATATAAATAATTATTATATAAAAACTTCATATTATATTAGGCACATTCAAATAAATAACTAGTCAGTATGCTAGTCTATTTATTTTCATATGCCTTAAGTATTGTAAATAATATATCACATAGATAAAAATAGCTTATCTTTACAATAACATAAACTATTTTTATTTTACCATTCACAAGGATAAAATACACCTGATATTTTTATTTATTTACTTTAGCTGATATAATACCAGAAATAAATTATAAAGCTCCTTTTCATTGGTAAAATATTCGATGCTCATTTACTGAGCACTATCATACAGTAACCTGGGTGTAAAAGAATCTTAAGCCTGCTGAGATTTTAGGTTACAAACTCTCAGCAGACAATAAGCTCTACCTTCTATAAGTTGGAGTAATCTACACTGTAGGCGTTTTAATTATAAAACTCACACCTTTATCTCTATTTATAGCTTTTATTTCACCACTATAAAAATCTATAATCTTTCTAGAAATTGCTAGTCCAAGCCCGAAATTTCCAGTTTTATCCTTATAAAGATTATCAAAAATGTGATTTATATGCTTTTCATCTATCTTAGGTCCATCATTATATATTTCTAATACTATGGAAGAATCCTTTTTTCTTAATTTTACTGAAATTTTTTCTTTTGCATATCTAAGAGAATTTTCCAATACATTTTCAATTGAAACTTGTATTTTATCTGAATTTCCATAAATATAAGCTTCTTCTATATCTAGTTCCCACTGAATTGAGCTATTTACCATCTCAAATCTATTTATAATGTATAAAAGTAACTGACGTAAACTGAACTTAGTAGCTTTACTGTTATTTTCAAGAACATAGTCTAAAGTATTAAGATACAATAATTGTTTAATCTTTTTTTCAAGACTAATAGCTTCATTCTTTATTATATCAGCTGTCTTTTCTACAGAATCTATATACATGCCATCTATTATAGCTTCTGCATGGCTCATAATTACCATAACTGGTGTCTTTAAATCATGGGAAATACTCTGTAAAAACATTTTTTCTTCTTCATCAGCCCGCTTTAACTCTGTTCTCATAGTATTCATTGAATTTGCAAGTCTTCCAATTTCATCTTCATTTTTAACCTTAATAGGATCTTTCCAATCCTTATGGGCTATTCTTATAGTATAGTCTTCAAGCTGTTTGAGTGGTTTTGCAATATATCCTGCAACTATCTTAGCTGCAATAAATCCAAAAATTATAAACATAAGCCCAACACCCATAACCATATATAACAATGTATTATCTTCCATATTAGGTACATAAGATATCAAATATGATTTTTCTGATTTATCACTGCTATTAATTGAACTTATTATGAAAAAAAACTTTCTGCCATGATAAGATTCCTTAAACTGTGCTTCATTGACATTATTACTTTTAATAAAAGTAGCCATCCAATTTCCAAGAGAACTTTGATTAACTCCCGATGAAGGTGGAAAACCTTGTACAGGTTCATCTGGTGGTTTTCCCATCTTACTTATATTAATTCTATTACTACTATCTACACTGACAACAAGATTACTGATTCCTCTAAGATTTCTCATCTTACCGAATCCGTTTTGAGGCTGATCAAGATTACTTGTATTTAGCACCATATAATGAGCAACTTTTAAATCCTGAATTTTAGCTTTCTCATCAATTGACCTAAAAGCAACCAAATAAATGATTGAAATACTGCATATTATTATTAGAATTATAATGGTAAATGTAATCCATATTCTCATTGTTAATGACTTAAATTTAGGACCTCTTATCTTAATCATTTAATCACCATCTTATATCCATATCCATATACGGTTTCAATAGTTAGTTCACTTACCTTTTTACGAAGTCTTCTTATAGTATCATCTACTACTCTATCTGAACCAAAGTAATCATCGCCCCAAACGCTAATTAAAATTTGCTCTCTAGATAGAAGATTGTTTCTATTGTCTATGAGATAATTTAATAGCTCAAATTCCTTATTTGTAAATTGTATTTCCATATTATCTAAAAAAACTGTCCTTTGGCTTTTACTTATCTTATATCCATTGATGTCCAATACAGCTTCTTCAGTTATTTTATCATCTTTTCCATAAATCCTTTCTAAAAGCTTGTTAGTTCTAATAACAAGCTCTCTTGGAAGAAATGGTTTTGATAAATAATCATCACTACCCAGTTCTAAACCAACTACTCTATCAAGCTCCTCATTTCTAGCTGACATAAATATTACAGGGGTACTTTTGTTATTATGTTTAACTGCTTTAATTATATCGTATCCATCAATGTCCGGAAGCATTATATCAAGTATCCAAAGATCTGGCATATCCTTTATTCTTTCTAGTGCAGACTCTCCATCAGAAAAAGTAGTGACTTCATAGCCTTCTCTTTGCAAGTATTTTTCTAATAAAATATTCAAACTTTTTTCATCTTCTACAAGATATATTTTTTTTGGCAAAGCTATCACCTCAATATCATATATTTAATTTCACTGTATTTTTAAATAAATATTATTTCCAACTTATGTGCTTAAAATAAAAATAGTGAAAATCATTCATAGATATGAACTAACTATTCTTATTTTAATTTTAATACAATTGTAGCATAGAATTTCAGAAAAATTATATATGAATTATGTGAAGATTGTGTGTTTATTTAACAATTATTCACATGTAGAAAATCTATAATCTCCAATTGAGAAAACTGCAATAGACTTAAAATATATACAAAGTCATTGCAGTTTAATATAATCCTTCTATCTATATTACAATACCCATTTTCCTTCATCTATTGCTTAACACGTTCCTTCAATAATCTTAGGCACTTCAAATAAATTACTACTTTAACTTAAGTTTAGCCAGTGCCTCTGCTAGTGCTGAATTAATAGGCTCATCATTTTTTTTATTTTGCTGTTTAAGATATCTTGACACATCCTTTTTAGAAAGCTTGGTATTTTCCTTTTTCTTTCTCTCATTAAAAGCAGAAAGCTTTTCTCTATATCCACAACTGCATACAAATATCTGTCCATCTCCTTCTCCACGAAGTTCTAACTTTTTGTGACAATTTGGACATCTTGCATTTGTTACTCTTGCTATACCCTTTCTGTAACCACATTCTCTATCCTGACAAACAAGCATCTTTCCCTTTTTACCATTAACCTCTAACATGTATTTACCACATTCAGGGCATTTAACTCTTGTCATATTATCATGTTTAAACTTTTCTTCACTATTTTTAATTTCATTTACAACTTCCTTAGCATAACTTTTCATTTCATTAATGAAATTATTTTTATTCAAAGAACCTTTTGAAATAGAACTAAGTTTCTGCTCCCACTGTGCTGTAAGTGTAGGTGACTTTAATCCTTCTGGGACTAATTCTAAAAGTTGCTTTCCCTTTGAAGTTATATGAATATCCTTACCTTTCTTTTCTATGAGGAAAGTATTAAATAACTTTTCTATAATGTCTGCTCTTGTAGCTACGGTACCAAGTCCCCCTGTTTCCCCTATAGTCTTTATTAAATCCTTGCTCTCATTATTCATGTATTTTGCTGGATTTTCCATAGCAGAAAGTAGCGTTCCTTCATTAAATAGTGCTGGCGGTTTAGTTTGTCCTTTAGTATCAATAATCTTACTAACCTTTAACACATCACCCTTATTTATATTAGGAAGTATCTGCTCTGAAATATCATCTTCAGAATGTTCCTCATGGAAATTGTTTTCATATACTTCTTTAAATCCTTGAGATTTAACAATCTTACCCGTTGCAATGAATAGTTCTTCACCAATCTTTGCCTTTATTGTAGTCTGTTCATATTCAAAAGGTGGATAAAGTACAGCTAAGAATCTCTTAACTACTAAATCATATATTTTTCTCTCTTTATCACTTAAAGAACTCAAGGTAACAGACTGCTCTGTTGGAATAATAGCATGATGGTCAGAAACCTTGGCGTTATCTACGAAATGTTTACTTGCCTTTATTGGATTTTTTAACACCCTAACAGTTAACCTTGAATATGGGCCTACACCGCAAGCTCTAACTCTATCCTTTAGAGTATCTACTACATCAGAGGATATATATCTTGAGTCCGTTCTTGGATAAGTTAACACCTTGTGACTTTCATATAGTCTTTGCATTAGAGAAAGTGTTTCCTTTGCAGAATACCCAAATATTCTATTGGCATCTCTCTGAAGCTCAGTTAGATCATATAACTGAGGAGCATAACTCTTTTTATGAGTTTTATCCACTTCAATTACCTTAGCATCTTTATTTCTAATAGCTGTAAGTATCTTATCTACCTTTTCCTTGTCAAAGGTTCTAAAGCTTTTATTTCTCGCATCATTCCAAGAAAGCTTTAAATTGTTAGCCTCGGCAGTTATTCCATAAAAAGTTTTAGGCTTAAAATTCTTTATCTCTTCTTCTCTCCTAGCAATTATAGCAATAGTAGGTGTCTGTACTCTTCCACAGGAAAGCTGTGCATTGAATTTACAAGTTAATGCACGAGTTGCATTAATACCTACAAACCAGTCTGCTTCTGAACGAGCCACAGCTGAAGCATAAAGATTCTCATATTCTCTTGCATTTTTTAATTTATTAAAACCATCTCTTATAGCCTTATCTGTAACTGAAGAAATCCAAAGACGCTTTAATGGCTTTCTTACATGAGCCTTTTCTATTATCCATCTTGCAACAAGTTCTCCTTCACGACCGGCATCTGTAGCTATAACAATTTCCTCTACATCTTTTCTATTCATCTGGGCTTTAACGACATTAAACTGTCTACCACTTTGCTTTATAACTACAAGCTTTAAATGGTCTGGCATCATTGGCAGATCTTCAATTCTCCAAGCTTTATATCTTTCATCATAAGCCTCTGGATCAGCTAGTGTAACTAAATGTCCAAGGGCCCAGGTAACAATATATTTACTGCCTTCTATAAACCCATTACCTTTTTTACTACAATTTAAAACTCTTGCTATATCTCTTCCCACTGAGGGTTTTTCTGCTAACACTAATATTTTACTCATTTTAACATTCCTTTCAAATCAACTATAATAATAGTAACACAAGTAAAACCCATTGTGAACTAAGTCACATCATGAAGCCTTGGTCTTCTCTTGTGCTAAAATCACTATAAAAAATGAAGCCTTAATAATTAAGACTTCATCCTTTACATATTATCTATTCTTTTGTTTTTCTTCCATTTCTTCTAATTCTTTATGTGTTTTTTGCCCTACCTTCTTGTTATTCTTATCATTTTTATTTCCCTTATGAGACATGATTATGAGCCCTCCTAACATACTTGATAAATTTTTCATAACAAATATCTTAATTCATATTTACAATAATAATTTAACCCAAATATGCTAATTATATTAGTTAATCGCCACTTTATTTTTAAAATAGCCTTCATGGAATCTTATATTCCCACTAAGTTTATATGAATTATCTATAATAATTGAGAAAGGAGTTCTTAGAATATATGCTTTCATATTTATTTTATATTATATTAGGCTTTGCCTCTGGCATACTAAGTGGACTATTTGGTATTGGCGGAGGCACACTAATCATACCTGGATTAATGTACATCATGGGTTTTAGTCAACTTATGGCACAAGGCACTTCTCTCGCTATATTATTGCCTCCTGTTGGTCTTTTGGGATTTTTAGAATATTATAAAAAGGGAAATGTAAATATAGTTGCCGGGATTTTAATGTGCATTACTATGTTCATAGGTGCAAAATATGGTGGAAGATTTGCAAATACTCTTCCTCAAGATATTATGAAGAAGGCCTTTGCTGTATTTTTGGTTTTGATAGCCGCAAAAATGTTCTTTGGAAAGTAGTATAATAACGAACTGTACCCTGTAGTATGAACACAGAAAGAAACTGGTTCTACCTTACAGGGTACTTTTAACCTATTCTACTATTAAAAACAATTCTTAAAATTCTATTTGGAATGAAGCTCTATTATTTTTAATATTACGTCTACAGCCTTATCCATAGCAAAGGTTGGTATAAATTCATACTTTCCATGATAATTGTGTCCACCTGTAAATAAATTAGGTGTTGGAAGTCCCATGAAAGAAAGTCTTGCTCCATCAGTTCCTCCTCTTATAGGACTTACTATAGGTGTAATTCCTACTTCTTCCATAGCTTTATAAGCCACATCTACAATATGCTTTACAGGTTCAATTTTTTCTTTCATATTATAGTATTGATCTTTTAACTCTACATTAACTACGCCTTCTCCATATTTTCCATTTAAAAATTCTGCGGTAGAAAGCATAAGTCTTTTCCTACCTTCAAATTTTTCTCTATGAAAATCTCTTATTATGAAGTAAAGCTTGGTACCTTCAACTTCACCATTAATGGAAATAAGATGATTGAATCCCTCATAGCCCTCCGTATATTCCGGTCTTTCACTGCAAGGAAGCATATCAATAAGTTCTGTAGCTATATGCATTGAATTTATCATTTTATCCTTTGCTGTTCCTGGATGAACATTTCTTCCCTTAACAAATATTTTGGCAGAGGCTGCATTAAAATTCTCATATTCTAATTCTCCAATTGGCCCACCATCTACAGTATAGGCAAAGTCAGCACCAAATTTCTTAACATCAAAATGATCTGCACCTTCTCCAATTTCCTCATCTGGAGTAAAACCAATTTTTATTGTACCATGAGGTATTTCTGGATGCTTAACAAGATATTCTACAGCAGCCATTATCTCTGAAACTCCCGCTTTATCATCTGCTCCTAAAAGGGTTGTTCCATCTGTAGTTATAAGGTCTTTTCCTATATAACTTGTAATTTCAGGAAAATCCTTTGGTGATAATACTATATTCTCTTTTTCATTAAGTACTATATCTTTACCATCATAATTTTTAACTATCTGTGGATTAACATTTGTGGCTGTCATATCTGGACTAGTATCCATATGTGATACAAAACCAACAACTTTTACTTCTTTATCTATATTCTTAGGTAGAGTTGCCATTATATAACCATTTTCATCCATAGATACATTTTCAAGTCCCAATTCATCTAACTCTTTTTTTAATTCTTTACCTAAAACTAACTGCCCTTTGGTACTAGGTGTTACCCTTGTAGTTTCATCAGATTTAGTATCATATTTCACATATTTTAATAATCTTTCTACTGCACTATACATAATATATTACCTCCATATATTTAACCTGACTAACTTGGTGTAAGTCTCCCACACACTCTGTGAAAGCGATTCACACAAAATCGAAAAGAAGATTTTGGTTCTCTGCATACTACGTGT
>NZ_BAEV01000021.1 GCF_000246895.1 Clostridium arbusti SL206
TTTAATAACCATCTTAACTTATTTATTAATATTATCAAAACAGACTTTAAGCAATAATTTTATAAAATTCTATCTATATAAAAATGGAATTTTAATCTGCTGTTCAGCTCAACTGTATAAAAAAAACACAATGAATATTTAAAAGTTTTCTACATTGATAAATCAGATATCTCAATTATACTTTAACCTAAATAACAAAAGAGTTCATACATATGTATGAACTCTGGTAGCGGAAATAGGACTTGAACCTACGACCCTTCGGGTATGAACCGAATGCTCTAGCCAGCTGAGCTATTCCGCCAAATCTGGTTGCGGGGATAGGACTTGAACCTATGACCTTCGGGTTATGAGCCCGACGAGCTACCAGCTGCTCCACCCCGCGATATTATGGTGCCGAAGACCGGAATCGAACCGGTACGATGGTTTAAGCATCGCAGGATTTTAAGTCCTGTGCGTCTGCCAGTTCCGCCACTTCGGCACGTCATTTCTGACGACAAGATTTATTATATATCATATATTAATAAGTGTCAACAAATATTTAAAATATTTGTTATTATATTTTAATTTAAATCATATTTATATAATTCGTATACTGTTAAAAATAATAGAGGCTACTATAAGCCTCCTTATTACCTAACTTTTTTTATAACCACCACGACCTTTTGCTTCCTGGTGTCTCTTTAAATCTTGAAATCTTTCTTCACTATCTTTTAAAAATCTTGATAGCCTATCTTCAAAATCGGCTCCTCCCTGTTTAGGTTTTGAATTTTTGCTCCAATCAATATCAACAGGTTTACATGTTTTCTTAGGAATAGATGCTTGCTTTATAGACAAACTTATCTTTCCATTATCATCTACTGCCAAAACTTTTACCTTTACTTTATCTTGTTCCTTTAAATAATCTCTTATGTCTTTAACAAAAGTATCTGCCACTTCTGAAATATGAACAAGACCAGTTTTACCCTCCACCTCTACAAATGCACCAAAATTTGTAATATTTATTATTGTACCTTCTAGAATTACTCCTGCCTTTAAGGTCATATTAAAAAGACTCCTCCTCGATATATGTTTATATTTTATTTTAATTATAAATGCTATAACATTTATTTGTTATTAGTACCATTTATTACAGGAACCTCGCCTTGTTTAATAAGCCCTAGTTTTTCTCTAGCAAGTTTTTCGCTGTATTTATCCGATTGTGATACTTTAATTTCATCCTGTAATTTTTCATTTTCGGATTTTAGCTTTTGGGCCTCTACAGTTGTGTCTTTAATTCTAGCCTTTATTCTATGCATAGTGATTTGTTGATTTATAAACAAATAAGATACATTAATAGCAATAATACCCATTATAAGATATTTAAGCTTAGACTTTTTTCTCATACCCTTTTTCCTTTCAGAATTTAACCTTTTAGACTACTATCTCTATTTTAAATTTTTTTATCAATATATTCAAGTTTTTTATTCTTTATTTTTATCTTTAACTAAAAAATAATCAAATAATAGTCTAAAAGGATATACCATCAACTTAAATATTATCCTTATAATTCTAGCCAAACCTCTCATCATTTTAACTTCAATGTACATAAGTTTTTTACTTAAAAGTTTAATATAAATATAAACTCCAATTCCTATAAACAAATAAACATAAATGCCCATAATTGCATCATTACTATAAAGTAAAAATATAAATATTATTATAGCTGTTAAAATCCAAAATAAAAGATCTTCAATAAATCCAATAAACTTATTTGGGACTTCTAATCCTCTCATGACTCTATATATATCAAATAATATACCGGTAAATATCCCTGCAATAAAACTATAAAAAAGCAAATTAAATTGAATAAAATTTGAAAGTACCATAATCTTTACCTAAATAGCCTAGCTATTATACTTTCATTATTTTTTCTGTTTTTACTTCCTGTATATGCAAAAGAATTTATTGTTCCGGTAATTTTCATATCTCCATTTTCTACATCTAACTTATTCATCTTAAGGCCACTCCCTCTAACTGTAAGCGCCCCTAGATTAGTATTTAATATTATAGTTTCATCATTAAAACTGACTACTTCATTTACACCTGTAATAGACAATTTCTTTCTATTTTCAAGCACTAAATTTCCTTTTTTATCCTCAACTTTTACTTCCATACTCTTCCCTCCTATTCCACTTATAAATATATATGTAAAATAGAAGAGTTATATTACATCATATATATATTAATTATCTTCTCCAAAAATAATCTCATACATTTGACTTGCATGTTCTTTAAGAACATGATTTGAAATATTTATTATTTTTGCCTTTAATATTTTTTCAGAATACTTAATTTCTATAATGTCCTCTTCGTTTACATCGGTACTAGGTTTAGCTACTTTTCCATTTATAGAAACTCTACCACTTTCGCAAGCTTCTTTTGCTACTGTTCTTCTTTTTATAATTCTTGATACTTTTAAATATTTATCTAATCTCATAAGATTTCTCCTTTGATATAGCCTTTAATATTTTAATACATAAATAACGAAAAACCTGGATAAAATCCAGGTTTTACAATAAAATTATAAAAACTATTTATTTACTCTGTCTTTAAATTCTTTTCCTGCTTTAAATACTGGAACAGTTGAAGCAGGTATAGTTATTTCTTCTTTAGATCTTGGATTTCTTCCTTTTCTTTCAGCTCTTTCTCTTGTTTCAAATGTACCAAAGCCTACCAATTGAACTTTTTCACCCTTTTCAAGAGCTTCTTCAATACTTTCTATAAACCCTTTTAGAGCTATTTCTGCATCTTTTTTTGTTAAATTACTCTTTTCAGATATACTTGTAATTAATTCTGCCTTATTCACTTTTGTTACCTCCTTAAAATTAAGAATATACGTTAACTTAATAGCATATTCTTCAAAAATTACAAAATTCCTTTTTTTTAATAGACATTTAATTAATAATTAACTAAACGTTATTAATCTTCTAGTGATTTTGATTCATTCCATAATTCATCCATTTCACTAAGTGTCATATCTCCTAGATCGCTATTCATTTCTTTTGCCTTTAACTCAATGAATTCAAAGCGCTTAATGAATTTATCTATAGTATAATTTAAAGCATTTTCAGGGTCAATGTCAAGGAATCTTGAAACATTTACTACACTAAATGCTAAATCGCCCACTTCTTCTACTATTTTATCCCTATTACTCCCTTTATATACATCTTTTACTTCAGTTAATTCTTCTGAAACCTTGTCAAATGCATCTTCTACTTTATCCCAATCAAAACCCACTTTAGCCGCTTTTTTCTGTACTTTTTCTGCTCTTATAAGCGCAGGTAGATTCTTAGCTACATGTTTCAATGTATCTGTATAACTATTCATTTTCTGCTCTTTCATCTTAATCTTATCCCAATTGTCAATAACATCTTCTGTAGTTTCTGCTATTTCATCACCAAATATATGAGGATGTCTATTAATCATTTTATTGCAGATACCTTCTATTACATCATTAACATTAAAATATCCTTCTTCTTTTCCTATTTGTGAATGAAATATAACTTGAAATAATACATCGCCCAGTTCTTCTACTATCATATTTTCGTTTTTTTCATCTATTGCCTCTAAAACCTCATAACTCTCTTCAATAAGATTTCTTTTTATAGAATCATGATCTTGGTCCTTATCCCAAGGGCATCCATTTTCTCCCCTCAAAATATCAATAATTCTTAACAAATCATAAAAATCTTTAGTGTTATCCAAATCTTTTGGTATGTATATAGAAGTAAGATAATCTATATCTTGTTGGCGATCAAGCTCATATAACGCTATTTTCCTGATACTCTCATCCTCTTTTATTCCTGCTGATCTTACAAAGTAAATTTCAGTATCATCTTTATAATACTCCAATAATGTAATTTTAACCTCAGATGATATAAAATTATTATAAACTTGAGTTATTATCGTTCCTATTCTCTTATCCATTATTTGATTTTTTACATCAAAAGCATCTATTACTTTAATCCCCTCTATTGGATCTATCTCTAGTGCCTCCATCACGGCATCTATAAAGCTTACAGCTGGTAATATATTTGTTTTGACTTTTTTATTTTTGCATAGTTTCAGTAGAATATTTACTGATTTCTCAGCTACAAGTGGATGTCCTGGTACTGCATATACAATATCACCTAATAACTCATGTTGCTTGACTAAATCCTCGGCAATAGAACTATATACCTCATCAAAACTTTCTGCCTGCTCATATTTACCATCGTAAGTTGTAAAATGAATTCCTTCATCTTTTAAAAATTTAACAGTAGGATGCTTTTTTGTTCTTAAAAATATATTATTATTTTGCTTTATTAGCTGTATCGCACCCATAGTCAATGATTCTAAAGATCCAGGACCCAAACCAACTATATTAATCATACCTCTATCCCCTTTATGCATATTGCTTATTGCTATTAGAAAACATTATCAATGTTTTCTAGCTATTCTTCTCTTTATTTGACTATAACTAAATATACCAAATACCAATATTAAAATTAAGTATATAATAACTCCGAGAAATATAGCTACAAAACAAGCTATACCATTACTCATTGTATTATTATAGACATTTGAATAAATAAATACAACTGTAATCACCATAATTATAGAAGCATAAGCCGGTTTTATTATACTATCATAGAAACTAATCTTTACATTTAAACATTTTTTAACAAGACGTATATTCAGCATAGCCGCTGTCATATACCCCAATATAGTTCCTACTATAGCTCCATACACATTTATTTCAGGTATTGGAACTAAAAATAAAGTTATAGTTACTTTAACAACGCATCCTAAAAATAAATTTATTACAGGATAAAAATACTTTCCTATACCCTGCAATATGGCCGTACTTGTTTGAGCAAGAACTATAAATGGTATACAAATACTTAAATATTTCAAAATCAAATATCCATCTCCATGCCCAGGAAATATCAAGTTTAGTATAGGTCTAGACATAAAGAACAATCCACATAAAGACGGTATAGCAATAACCATAGATACCTTTATAGCTGACTGAAGCTTATTTAGTACTTCCTTCTTCCTGTTTAATATATATGCTTCTGATATTATTGGAACAAGAGAAGCACAAAGAGCTATAGATAAAGTTAATGGCACATTAACTAATACAAATGCTTTACCTGTAAGTTGTCCATAAATTATGGTAGCTTGTTTATAATTAAAACCTGCTATAAGAAGCTTTTGTGGTACAATTATAGAATCTAATAGCCCCATAATACTGCTCACTGCTGATCCAAGAGAGATAGGGATTGCTATATAAAGAAGTTTACTCATTATGTCATGATTTTTTTTGTGACTAACAACCTTAAATTCCTTTCTAACGGAAATATATTTACTTATCAAATATATTCCAGCCACTACGGCCCCTGCCACTGCACCAAAAGCAGCTCCACCGGCTGAGTATTCTATGCCTCTAGGTAATAGTATGTACGCAAGCCCTACCCCCACAATTACTCTTCCTAGTTGTTCAAATATTTGTGATATAGCTGTAGGATTCATATTTTGCATTCCTTGAAAAAATCCTCTAAAAGCACTTACTACAGATATAAATAGAGGCGCTAATGCAATAGCAATTAATGAATAATAAGATTTCTTGTCCCAATTCAAAAAATCAATTAAACTATTACTGAATATTAGAATAAAAGTTGTAAATCCTCCTCCAATAATAAACATAAGAATTAAAGCTTTTCTAAGAACTAAAATTGCCCCATCCTTGTCTCCCATGGCATTTCTTTCTGAAACCATCTTTGAAATTGCTACTGGTATGCCCGATGCAGTGGCTATAAAAAACATATACATAGGATATGACATTTGATAATATCCTATTCCCTCGTCACCTATTAACATTATAAGCGGCCATCTAAAGAATATACCTAAGAACCTAGCAAAAATACCTGCTATTCCTAAAATAACAGTTCCTCTAATAAGCGATTGTTTCTTCATAATATACAATACCTCCAAAGTTCCTATAAAATATTAATATTTATAGTTTGGAGGTATTATTACTTTTTATCTAATTTTTATATGTAACCTTTGGTTAAAAAAAATTTATTATAACTAGTACAATAATATTATTGTTCCATTTGTTTCCCTAAGAATAGAGAAGCTGTTTCACTCAATTTTTCTTCTGTTTCACCAAAAGTCACTCCTGATTCTTTAGACATTATAATTACTGCACCTATAGAATCTCCTTCTGCTATAATAGGTGAAATTATTTGTGCAGAATATTTACCCTCTATTTCTTCATCTTCTATTAAGGGTATTGCTTTATTATCATTGCTATTCATGTTGACAATTTTTCTGCCATCCATGACTTTTTCTAGTTCATCACTTACACGTTTTTCTAAATACTCCTTTTTAACTCCACCACTTATGGAAATAATACTATCTTTATCAGCTATAAGTACTATATGTCCAATGGATGTGTTCAAAGATTCTGCATATTCTCTTGAAAAGTCACTCAACTCACCAATAGGTGAATACTTTTTTAATATTACTCCTCCTTCTCTGTCAGTAAATATTTCAAGAGGATCTCCTTCTCTTATCCTTAAAGTTCTTCTAATTTCCTTCGGTATTACAACTCTTCCAAGATCATCTATACGTCTAACAATACCAGTTGCTTTCATACTCATTTTCCCTCCTATATAATGTAAATGTTTTTACGTTTATAGTATCTTACCAAGTATAAAATTTTATGCATACTTTTTACTATAGTACTAAATTAGACTTATATTTACAAAAACTATTTTGCACAATTTCCTGTATTAAAGCTTTACTTATCGTTAAGTAATTTATCTAATTTTCTCTTTATATCAGTGGAGTATTACAGCGACTAATCAACTAGTCATCAGATAAGAACATAACTTCGCTTAAACTATAATATCTTCATAACTAAATATGCAAATAGGCTATCCTGACAGGATAGCCTATTTGCAATTATATAAATATTATATTTAATTTAAATTTTTAGGATATTGTGTAATTTTAGCTTCTTTCTTCCATTTATCTATAGCTTTTGTTGTAGCATCTTGTTTTGCTGTTTTTATCAAAGTATCTTTTATATCAGATTTTACTTCATCAAGTTTTTTAACAGGATATTCGGTTTTAGTAATACATTTTATAACATGCCATCCAAATTGAGTTTGAACTGGTGCTGATACCTCACCTGGTTTTAATGCTAATCCAGCTTTTAAGAAAGTAGCATCAAGTCCTGAGTTTGCTTCCTCTAAATCCCCTAAATCTCCACCATTATCTTTACTTCCTGTATCAGTAGACACTTCTTTTGCTACCTTTGCAAAATCTTCGCCTTTATCAATTCTATCTTTAGCCTTTTGAGCATCAGCTTGTGTTTTCACTAATATATGAGCAAGGTGTACCTTATTAGGTTGTGTTGTAAACTGACTCTGATTTGCATTGTAGTAATCTTGAATCTGTTTGTCTGTTACCTTTACATTCTTAGTTACATTATCTACAACTTTATTTATTATAACTCCATTTTTTATCTGCTCTTTTAGAGAAGCATCTGTAAATCCATTTTGACTTAAAGCTGTCTTCCATTCAGCATCAGTTTTATAATTAGATTTTGTAGAATTATATTGTTTAGTAACTTCTGTATTCAATTCAGAATCAGACGGTACTAATTTCATTGATTTTGCCTTTTGTAGAAGTAGTGTTTCCGTAACCATTTCATCAAGCATGCTTTGTTTTTGTTGTTTTAATGCTTCTACTGCCTGATCATTACTAGTATAATTGTCTCCATACTGTTGTTTAATTTGACTAATAATACCCTTCATTCTGTCATCAAGTTGACCTCTAGTTATTTTTTCATCATTTACTTTTGCCACTGTACTCTTCATAATACCTTGTTCTGTTTTTGCTATCATATTACATCCACTCATGGCTATAGCAACTATACCAATAATTGCTATAGACACTATTTTCTTTATGTTCTTCAAATCTACGCCCCCTACTTTTTTAATTATTTAAAATATAAATTTATCAACATGCATTTAATTTTACCATAGATTTACTTTGTTTCAACTACTGATATCATGTATTTTAATAACTCAATCAAATCATTCAGTAAATTTTCCCTTTTTAAATCTCTTAAATTGTATACAATTATAGGTTTATCTTCACTCTTAAAAACTATACGTCTTTTGTAATTTTTAATTAAACCTTGTATCAGTTTATCTGTTATTCTATCTTTATCCTCAAATTTAAAATTTATTGATTCAATTCTATCTCTAACATCGACTATACCTATTTGTCTTGCTAGCGACTTAATATAGGCAATATCCATTAAATTAGCAACAGATATAGGTATGTTGGAATACCT
The DNA here is from genome assembly GCF_000246895.1 of Clostridium arbusti SL206. Classification (GTDB taxonomy): domain Bacteria; phylum Bacillota; class Clostridia; order Clostridiales; family Clostridiaceae; genus Clostridium_I; species Clostridium_I arbusti. Next base: position 8,393 of record NZ_BAEV01000021.1, read on the forward strand.
ATCCTCTAATTCTTCTTGTATATCTGTAAACTCATCTCTTGATTCAATAGAAGCAATCTTTTTATAAATCTCTATTTTTTGAACCTCATTTTCTATATAGGAACTTGGGATATATGCATCAACTTTGAGTTCAATAGATGTTTCAATAGGTTCTTTTTCTATATCACCCTTATACTGTTTTATAGCATCTTCAAGCATTCTGCAATATAAGTCATATCCAATAGCTGCCATATGACCATGTTGAGCTGATCCCATCATATTACCAGCTCCTCTTATTTCTAAATCTCTCATTGCAATTTTGAACCCAGACCCAAGCTCTGTAAATTCTTTGATTGCCTTTAATCTCTTTTCAGCTACCTCTGTTAACATCTTATCTTTTCTATATGTAAAATAAGCATATGCCATTCTATTAGTTCTTCCAACTCTACCTCTAAGTTGATAAAGCTGAGATAGGCCCATTTTATCCGCATCATATATAACCATTGTATTAACATTTTGAATATCAATTCCTGTTTCGATTATAGTAGTACATAGCAGTATATCATATTCCTTATTCATAAAGGCAAACATTTCTGTTTCTAATTGTCTTTCAGTCATCTGTCCATGTGCCACAGCCACCTTAGCTTCTGGAATTAATTTAGATAACTTAGATGCCATGTCTTTTATAGTTTCTACCCTGTTATATACAAAGAATACCTGTCCACCTCTATTAAGTTCTCTCATTACAGCATCTCTTATAAGTTGGTCATTATATTCCACCACATAGGTTTGTACTGGGTATCTCTCCTCTGGAGGTGTTTCCATAACACTTATATCTCTAACCCCTGTAAGTGACATATGGAGAGTTCTAGGTATAGGTGTAGCTGTTAACGTCAATACATCTATATTTCTCTTAAGATTCTTAATTTTTTCTTTATGAGTTACTCCAAATCTCTGTTCTTCATCCACTATTAAAAGTCCTAAATCTTTAAATAATACATCCTTTTGCAATATTCTATGCGTACCAATAAGTATATCTATATTTCCTTCTTTTAGAGATTTTATAGTAGCTTTTTGTTGAGCCGAAGTTCTAAATCTACTTATCATATCTACAGTTACAGGAAAGTCAAAAAATCTTTTCTTTAAATTTGTGTAATGTTGTTCGGCAAGTATAGTAGTAGGAACCAAAAATGCCACTTGTTTTCCATCCATTACCGCTTTAAAAGCAGTTCTAATTGCTACCTCTGTCTTACCATAACCCACATCACCGCATATGAGTCTATCCATAACTTTTCCTATTTCCATATCATTTTTTATATCTTCTATTGCACTAATTTGATCCGGGGTTTCATCATATGGAAACTCCTCTTCAAATTGCTTCTGCCACACAGTATCCTTGGAATAAGTGTATCCATTTAAAGTAGATCTTATAGCATATAATTTAACAAGTTCTTCCGCTATTTCATTGATGGATTTCTTAACTTTATTTTTAGCTTTATTCCATTCATTTCCACCCAATTTATTTATCTTGGGTGAATTTCCATCACTACCTATATATTTTTGCACTAAATCAAGTTGTTCTACCGGAACAAATAATTTGTCATCACCAGAATAACTGAGCTCAAGGTAGTCTTTTTTATGATTTTCAACCTCAAGTTGTTTTATACCCTTATATACTCCTATTCCATGATTAACATGAACTATGTAATCTCCAGGCTTTAATTCTGCAAAACTCTTTATCTTACTTACACCTTTTTGATTTTTCTTTTTAGCCTTTCTTTTAGCTTCTCCAAAAAGCTCTTTATCTGAAATTACACATAGTTTCAAATCTGGATACTCAAAGCCTTTATTAAGACTTCCAAAAGTAATTATAATTTCACCAAATTGTATACTTTTTATTTCATCTCTATAATTACTTTCTATACCTCTATCCCTTAAAGTATTTACAAGCCTTTCTCCCCTTGGTTTACTTCCACATAATATAATAGTTTTATAGCCTTTATCCTTCTTATCTTTGATTTCATTTATGATCAAATCAAGAACTCCACCAAAACCACTTAAAGTTATTTCTCTAAAGTTCTCATTATAAGTAGTCTTCAGAAAGCCTGCTGCCTTTTCAATACTAGTCATATTAATTGTTTTATTGTCATTCAATACTTCATAAATTTCCTTTTCAGGAATAAGAAGTTTACCCTGACCTGGTAGTATATCCCCTCTTTCAAGAAAGGCTTTATAATTTTCCTCAAATTCTAAGAATATGCTACTTAGCTTTCCCTTACAACGTACGTCATCTACTACTATTATTAGTGAGTCCTTGATAAAATCAAAAAATGTAGATAACTTATCATAGAAAAAGGGTAAAAAACTATCTATAGTTTCAAAATTAGAGGATTCTTTTAAAGCTTCAAGATTTCTATTCATTATATTAGTTATTTTTTCTTCAGCTTCCTTATCATTTTTTTGCTGAAGATTTTTTACTACTAAGGAAAGCTCTTCTTTTATCTTATTATATCCTCTTTTAACATTGTTTTCCTCTAAAATAACTTCTTTTGCAGGGAATATATCAATTTTACTTACCTTATCTATACTCCTTTGTGAATCCGTATTAAAAGTCCTTATAGAGTCAATTTCATCTCCAAAGAGTTCAATTCTATAAGGCATATTAGTTATAGGAGGAAATATATCAAATATACCTCCTCTTATGGAGAATTGTCCCTTACTATCTACAGTTTCTACTCTTTCATAGCCTGATAAGATAAGTTCTTTACTAAACTTATCTAAATCAATAGTATCTCCAAATCCAATACTGTATGAATACTTATTGTATAGCTCCGCAGGAGCATAATAGGATGAAAAAGCATCAATTGAAGTAACTATTATCTTTCTACCTTTTATAAGCATTTCTTTTATAATTTTTATTCTTTCCCATCTTAGGTCACCGGATATTGCATCTATATTATAGAACACCATATCTTTAGATGGAAAATAATAAACATTAGATAAGTATAATGACAAATCTTCATATATTTTTTTTGCTTCTACATCGTTATCCGTTACAATAATAAAAGGATTATCCATTTCTTCATACACACTGTAAATAAAATAACTTCTTGCCGAATCAGATAAACCAGATATTCCAATGGGAAATTTATTTCTATTTATATTAGATATTATATTTATAAATTCTCTACTTTCTCTTAAAGGCTGAATAAGCCCCCTAAATCTCATATTAACACCTCTTAAATTACTAAACCTTAATACCATTAAAATTATTCATGGCCTCACAGGTACCTTTTGTTATTATGCATTGCACTGCATCAGCTGCAACATTAAATACTTTTTCTACCTCAATTCTATCCTCAGTACTGAATCTTCCAAGAACATGTGATATTAGATCTCCTATTGGAGCCCCTACCCCTACTTTAACTCTTGGGAATACATCACTGGATAGATTAGATATTATATTTTTTATACCATTATGTCCACCAGCACTGCCTGATTTTCTTATTCTCATTCTTCCAACACTAAGACTAATGTCATCATAAATCACTATTATATTTTCATTTTTTATTTTATAAAAATCACAAACCGCTTTAACACTTTCACCACTTAAATTCATAAATGTAGCTGGTTTTAAAAGTATTACCCTTTCATCATCTATTTTTCCATCACCATATACTCCTTTAAATTTTGTCCTATTCATATTGATATTATACTTATCGCTTATTAAGTCTAATATATCAAAGCCTACATTATGTCTTGTTTTCTCATATTCTTTTCCGGGATTTCCTAATCCAACTATTAGATGCACTTTATGCCACTTCCTCCTTAATTTTATCACAATAAGACATACAAAAAGAAATGAGAAGTGAGCTGTACTTTAAATATCTTTACTGTTCATTTCTTTATTATGCCTAAATACATTATACTAAATATTTATATAAATAAAAATCGGCAGTAAAGACTAAATTCATTACTGCTAAATATTTTATGTTTATCAATTATCAAACACCGGTCTCTCTGATAATTTGATGTTATATCTTATAATCTTTCCGTCCCTTAAAATTTTACAAGGTATTGAATCCCCAACCTTATGCCTGTTTATAATGTCTTGTAGTTCATTTTTTGATTGCAATTTCATGCCATCAAATTCTATTATTATGTCATTAGCTTTAATACCTGATTCGTCTGCTCCAGTCTTCTCTGCAACTTTCTTAATCAGTACACCCTTTACACTTTTATCTTGAGATACATAATCTTCAGGATAAATTCCTAAATATGGTCTTATGACTCTTCCATCCTTCATTATAGAGTTTATTATTTTTTTCGCCTCGTTTATAGATATAGCGAATCCCATTCCTTCTACATTTTCGTTAGACCCTATTTTTAAACTGTTTATACCTATAACCTGACCATCTTCATTACAAAGAGCACCACCGCTATTTCCTGGATTTATAGCAGCATCAGTCTGAAGCACCTTGTAAGTTGTATTAACACCTGTAGATGGATCCTGTATTCGTATTTCTCTATTTATAGCACTTATTATGCCTGCAGTAACAGACCCTGAAAATTCATCTCCTAATGGATTCCCTATGGCAACGGCAGTCTCTCCTACCTGTACCTTTGATGAATCCCCAAAAACAGCTGTGGGTAAATTAGTGGAATCTACTTTAATAACGGCTAAATCAGACATAGCATCATATCCTATAACTTTTGCATTTAGTGGTTTAGAACTTTTACTATTGGACAATTTAACTAGATGCTTATTTGTTCCTTTAATAACATGATAATTTGTTACAATATATCCATCAGATTTAAAAATTATCCCAGATCCACTATAAGTACTAGTCTCACTATCTAAAACATTATCATTACTATTATTTATCCCAACTACGCATTGACTTACATTTTCAGCTACTCTAGTAATTGGATTTTTAGAATTGCTATCCTCATTGTTAGTTACCTTATTACTTTGAAAAATAGATGAGTTATTATTTTTTGCTTGATTATTACTATATAATTTACTGGAAATATATCCTCCCGTTATTCCACCAGAAAAGGCAGCAATTAATACAAATGCTACACCTTTATATATTTTAATGAGGATAGCTCTTTTATCCTTTTTTCTGAATTTTATATTTCCACTTAAATTTTCTTTCTTTGTTTCTAATTCATGCCATTCTACATCTTTAATAATATTATCATTATCTTTCAAAGTAACACCTCCCACTATATAAGATATCTTCAAAGAAACATTTAACCCATAGGATGTTCCTTTCTAGAATTATTATTTCTTTTCATCTTTTTAAAATCATTTGAATACATCTAATCTACCGCTTTTTTCAATGTAAATGTAAATTCCACTCCACTATCTTTACTATTTTTAACCCATATATCTTCCCCATGCTGAGTTAGTATACTTTGCACTATAGGCAATCCAAGTCCTGTACTTACCTTAGAGGTTCTAGACTTATCATTTTTATAAAATCTGTCCCATATATGTTTCAAATCATCTTCTGACAGCAGCTTGCTTTCATTGTATATTGAAACTAAAATCTTATCTCCCTTTATTTTTGTTCCAATACTTACTTTTCCCTCATTTATTGCATATTTAATAGCATTATCAATTAAATTTGTAACAACTTGCATTATTCTATCAATATCACCCATGCCATATAATTCATCTTTGTTGAAACATACATCCACTTTTAATTTCTTTTCATTTATCTTAGTTTCAAATTTTATAACCGTTCTTCTTATTATTTCATTAATATTAATCTTCGTTATGTTTAGAGGTAACTGACCAGACTCTATTGCAGATAAATCTAATAAATCATTTACAAGTCTTGTTAATCTTTGAGTTTCATCATAGGCTAAAGACAAATAGTATCTCTCCTTTTTCTCAGGTATAACTCCATCAAGTATTCCACCAATAAATCCTTTAATAGAAGTTATTGGTGATCTTATTTCATGAGAAACGTTTGAAATAAATTCTCTTCTATTTTTTTCAATTTTAGCTATAGAATCTGCCATATAATTAAAAGATTTAGCCAATTCTCCAATCTCATCCTCTGATTTAATTTCAACTCTTTTTTCTATATCACCATTAGCTATCTTTCTAGCCACATAATTTATCTTTTCCAAAGGCTTAACAATAATTTTCTGAGAAAGATGGTAAATAACGATACAAGCTATTACTATAGCAAAGGTAGCTAAAGCCCAAATTATATAATACACTTTTATAAGTGGTTTCTTTATTTCAGATAATGACGTATTCATCATTATAGCTCCTTCAAAACCACTACCATTATATATGATTGGTACAATATATGTATGAACTGGAGTTTTAAAACTACCTCCATATATATCTTTCCTAGCTATAATATTTCCCTTTCTAAGTTGCTCAATGTCTTCATTTAGAATTTGCTTATCAAGTAATTTACCGTTGTTTTTCATGTCAGATAAAGCATATACGTAACCATATTTATTTACTAGAAGTATATTGGCATTAAAATATTGTTCTAAATGTTCTAATGTATCATTCAGAAAATCATAGGACATACCGCCCTGCATATAATTTACCGCTACAGGTTTTATAAGTGTAGCTGCTCTATAAAGTTCATCTTCTCTTTGCTGAAAATAATAGGATTCAAACCAAACAGATAACAGTCCTGAGACTATAATAAAACTTATAGCTATAATAATAGTATATGCTGCTATCATCTGGGAAAATAATCCTTTTTTCATATACTATTTCACCTCAAATTTATATCCTACACCCCATACAGTTTGTATTTGCCAATTTGATCCACCTTGAAGTTTCTCTCTTAGCCTCTTAACATGTACATCTACAGTTCTAGAATCTCCAGGATAGTCATATCCCCATACTTCACATAAAAGTTGTTCTCTAGTAAATACTCTATTTCTATTATTTGCTAGATAATATAACAATTCAAATTCTTTAGGAGGCATTTTTATCTCTTCTCCATTATATACAACTGAATAGGAATTTATATCAACTATCAATCCATCAAAACTTAATTTTTCTTTTCCTCTATTATCAGTATTATATCTTCTTAATACAGCTTTTACCCTTGCTATAAGTTCCTTTGCTTCAAATGGTTTAACAATATAATCGTCTGCACCCAGCTCAAGTCCTAAAACCTTGTCAAAGGTTTCCCCCTTAGCTGTAAGCATTATTACAGGTGTTTCATATTCCTTTCTTATAGCCTTTAGTACATCTATTCCATCTATATGAGGAAGCATTATATCTAGAAGAACTAAATCTGGCTTGCACTCAATAAAAGTATTCATAGCTTCTTTGCCATCATAGCAAAGCCTTGTATTATATCCTGAACTTTCAAGATATATTTTTATTATATCTGCTATATTTTCATCATCATCAATAATTAAAATTGTTCCTAGTGTTCCTTCCATCTCTTTACCTCCTATGGGTATTATCTTAACCCAGTAATTATAATTTATCACATTCTACATAATTAATCATGAATGTTACAAATTATTAATCATAATTTAAAATATAGTAAAACATCGCAAAACTAAAAATCAGATTGCGATGTTACTTAATTTTAACTTATACATTATATATTATTCTTTATTTGCCATTGTTTCATCAAATATTTTACTTACAGAAATATCTTCATATATTCTTCTTATTGCTTCTGCAAAAATATTTGCCACAGATAAAACTTTTATTTTACTAGCACAACTCTTCTCATCAATAGGTATTGTATCTAATATAACTACTTCTTTAAGTGATGATTTTTCAATTCTCTCCATAGCTGGTCCTGATAATACACCATGAGTACAGCAAGCATATACCTCTTTTGCCCCTAATTTCATAAGTGCATCTGCTGCATTTGTAATTGAACCAGCAGTATCTATCATGTCGTCTACTAATATAACTCTCTTACCTTCTATATTACCAATAACACTCATTACTTCCGATACATTTGGTTTAGGTCTCCTCTTATCAACTATAGCTATTGGTGTTTCAAGTCTTTCAGCAAACTTTCTAGTTCTTTTAACTCCACCAATATCAGGTGAAACTGAAATAAGCTCATCTTTATTCAAATTTAATCCTTGAAAGTACTTAGCAAGTATTGGTGCACCTTCTAAATGATCAACTGGTATGTCAAAGAATCCTTGAATCTGAGCTGCATGTAAGTCCATTGTAAGAACTCTATCCGCACCTGCAGTATGTATTAAATCAGCTACCAGCTTTGCAGTTATAGGCTGTCTTGCTTTTGCTTTTCTATCTTGTCTTGCATATGCATAATGCGGAATAACTGCTGTTATTCTTCCAGCTGATGCTCTTTTAAGCGCATCTAACATAATTAAAAGTTCCATAAGACTGTCATTAACAGGTTCACAAAGAGTCTGTACTACAAATATATCTGCACCTCTTACAGTTTCATTAATATCAACAAAAGTTTCTCCATTACTAAACTTGCTTACCTTAGAATCTCCTATTGCAATACCTAGTATATCTGCAATACTCTTTGCCAAATCAGGATTAGAATTCCCTGTAAATATTTTTATATTCTTTCCATGACATATCATAATAAAATAATCCTCCTAAAGTCTATTTCTTTAAATTCTTTTTTGATACCCAACCTTTTTTTATAACCTGTCTTGCTCTAGCTATTGCTAGTGACCCTTCTGGAACTTTTTCTGTTATTGTAGACCCTGCCGCAATATATGTATTGTCATCCACTTCTACCGGTGACACTAAATTAGTATTACATCCTATAAAGGAGTTATCACCAATTATAGTCTTATGCTTATCTCTTCCATCGTAATTTACTACTACAGTTCCACATCCAAAATTACAATTACTTCCTACTTGTGCATCGCCTATATATGTCAAATGTGATACCTTAGTATTATTACCAATAGTTGATTTCTTAATTTCAACAAAATCCCCCACTCTAACATGATTTCCAATATTACTTTCAGGTCTTATATATGCAAATGGGCCTACTGTAGTGTTGCTACCTATTTTACTTTGCAAAATCACAGAACTTTGTATAGTCACATTTTCACTAATAATGCTATCTGAAATTCTAGAATTAGGATAGAGAATACATCCTTCCTTTATTATGGACTTTCCTTCAATTACATTTCCAGGATATATTATTGTATCCCTTTCTATTTGCACATCTTCACCTATATATGTAGAAACAGGATCAATAATTGTCACACCATTTTCCATGTGTTTTTCGTTAATCCTATTTCTCATTATAACTTCCGCTTCTGATAATTGAACTCTTGAGTTCACACCTAGAGTCTCCTCAAAATCTATAGGCATTGCACCAACCTTTTCTCCAGACGCTTTGAATATTTCAACCATATCAGTCAAATAGTATTCTTTTTGAGCATTATCATTTTCAATTTTATCCAATCCATTTAAAAGAATATTTATGTCAAAACAATACATTGCTGCATTGACTTCTTTAACTTTAAGTTCTTCAGCCGTGCAATCTTTATGCTCAACTATTTTTTCTACATCGCCTTTAGAATCTCTCATAATTCTTCCATAGCCCGTAGGATTTTCTAATATTGAGGTAAGTAAAGTAGCTTTATATTTTCCCTTTTTATGGAAATCAATGAACTTTTTAACAGTGTTTTCCGATATTAAAGGAGCATCTCCTGCAAAAATCGCCACAATTCCATCCTTATCTTTTAGAAAATCTTTAGTACACATAACTGCATGTCCTGTACCTAATTGTTCACTCTGAAAAGAATAAGTTACATTTCTGTCTCTTGTAGCATCTTTTACTTGATCAGCTCCCTTTCCTATTACAACATTCACATCTTGAAAGTCTGCCTTCCTCATCACATCTATTACATGGTTTATCATTTCTTTGCCACAAACTTTATGCAAAACTTTAGGTAAATCTGATTTCATTCTCTTACCTTTGCCACCAGCCAAAATCAAAACACACTTATCCATGCTAACACCTCTTTATGGTTAATAATTTTCATTTACAATATATATTACGACAATTAACCTTTTTTATTATATTTTATTATTAGATTATTTTCAAGATAATAGGACGTTTTTTGAACTTTCTAAATAATATATAATTTTACAAAAAATAAAAAGGGAGCATTTTCCCCCTTTTTATTTTATTCTTCAGTTTCTGATTTTACTTCTTCGTTCTTTACTTTTTCATATTCATCTAAAATTGCTGTCTGTATCTTTTCTCTTGTCGTAGTGTTTATAGGATGTGCTATGTCCTTAAATTCTCCATCTGGAGTTTTCCTACTAGGCATAGCAATAAAAAGACCATTTTGACCTTCAATAACTTTTATGTCATGAACAACAAATTCATTATCGAATGTAACAGAAACTATGGCTTTCATTTTTCCTTCTGTAGTGATTTTTCTGATTCTTACATCTGTAATCTGCATTCTTCAACTCCACCTCCAAGATGCTTTATACTTTACTTATATTCTCTATTTATTATATTTTTCCTTCTTATTTTTCAAAAAATTTATAATTTTTATAAAAATTTTTTGAAAATTTTATTATTTTCAGTTTTCAGATGGAATTAAAATAGCTGATCCATCATCTGATATACCATTAAACTTAATAATAGAAATGTAGTTGTTTACAAGTTTTCTTTTATTCTCTACATTATCCACTAATACACCTATTCCCAAAACTTCGCTATCAAATTCTTTCAATAAATCAATAATTCCTAGAGCTGTTCCACCAGCTTTCATGAAATCGTCAATAAAAATACACTTACTTCCTCTTTTCATAGACCTTCTAGATAAAGACATATTTTGAATTCTTTTTCCAGACCCACTAAGGTAATTTATACTTACAGTAGGACCTTCAGTAACCCTACTGTCTCTTCTTACTATAATAAGTTGAACTCCAAGCATTTTAGCAACTTCATAGGCCAAAGGAATACCTTTAGTTTCAACTGTAACTACATAATCTATTGATAATTTATTGAAACTTAATGATAAAACAGCAGCTGCTTTATGTACCATAACGGGATTATACATTATATCTGTCATGTAAATAAAATTCCCCGGTATTATTCTATCCTTTTCCTTTAAAATAAAGCACAATTCTCTAGCCAACTTATTTTTATCATCTTCTGAAACATCACATGCATATTTAATTCCTCCAGATGCACCTGAAATAGTTTCAATATTGCCTAATTTAAGCTTATTTAATATATCTCTTATAATAACTATATCTTCACTTATTGTTGATTTTGCAGCATTAAAAATTTCTGTAAAATTATTTAAGTTAATAATTTTATTAGGACTTTCAACCAATATTTTCGTTATGGCTGCTATCCTCTGGTTCCTGCTAAACTTCTCCATCCCATCACCTATTTACATTAAAATTACGAATTATTTATGAAATAATTTTCTTATCATTCATATTTTATGCTATATTATAGCCTTTATCAATATAAATATTCTTACTTTTAAATGTTATTCACTATTTTATGTATTGCTTTTTTTCATATTTGTATATAATTAAGAAGGGGAATTTTTTAATTATTAGGTGTAATATATTCTATTAAATAATATTAATTTATAACAATGATTAATTAAGGAGTTGATTTCATGAGTTTTAATTTAAATAATGACTTAGACAAAAAAGTTCACTTTATAGGAATAGGTGGTATTAGTATGAGCGGACTTGCTCAAATTCTGCTTAAAAGAGGCTATACAGTATCAGGTTCAGACATGCATAAGTCTCCTCTTACTGAAAAATTATCAGCACTTGGAGCTGAGGTATATATAGGCCATGATAAAAGCAACATAAAGGATGTAAATTTAGTAATATATACAGCTGCTATTCCAGAAACAAATCCAGAAATAATAGAAGCTAAACGATTAAAAATTCCAATGCTTACAAGAGCAGAGTTTTTGGGATTAATAATGAAAGGTCATAAATATAATGTAGCTATATCAGGAACTCATGGTAAGACTACTACTACATCCATGATCTCTCACATAACTTTAAAGGAAAATTTAGATCCAACTATTCTTGTTGGTGGTGAACTAGATATAATAAATGGTAATGTAAGAACTGGCAAAAGTGAATACTTTATAACTGAAGCCTGCGAATATAAAGCTTCATTTTTAAAATTCTATCCTTATATAGGTCTAATTCTTAATGTGGATGCAGATCATTTAGACTACTATAAAGATATAAATGAAATTCAAGATACTTTTCAAAAGTTCACCAGTTTAATTCCAAAGGATGGTTATTTAGTTGCAAATGCGGACGACATAAGAGCTTCACAAATAGCTTCAAAGGCATCCTGTAATGTTATAACTTTTGGTATAGATAATGGTATTATAACCGCTAAAAGCATACACTTCGATGATAAGGGTTGCGCTTCTTTTGACGTGTATAATTCTAATGACTTCTTATTTAATATAAAACTTGCAGTTCCTGGGAAACACAATGTATTAAATGCTTTAGCATCAATCAGTTGTGCTTTAATACTTAACATAAGTAATGAATCTATATTAAATGGACTTTCAAGCTTTGGTGGTACCCATAGAAGATTTGAATATAAGGGCATAAAGAATGGTGTAATAGTAATAGATGATTATGCACATCACCCAACTGAAATAAAAGCTACTTTATCCGCTGCTAAGAATTATCCTCATAAAAGAGTCTTTTGTGTTTTCCAACCCCATACTTACTCAAGAACACTCACTCTTTTTGACGAATTTAGCAATGCATTTTCAGATACAGATAATCTTATATTAGCTGATATCTACGCTGCAAGGGAAAAAGATACAGGCGTGGTTAGTTCAGATACTCTTGGCGACGCAGTAAGAAAAAACAATGTGAAGTGTGAAAACATACACAGTTTTAAAGAAATAGTTTCATATTTAAGTGAAAACTTAAAAGATGGTGATTTACTTCTAACTGTAGGTGCTGGAGATGTCTTTAAAGTTGGAGAAATGTATTTAGAAAATTAAAATTTATATTGACAAGTAAACTTCAATACTCTATGATTGAAGCATAATATTATAAGGAGGTAGGAAAATGAGATACGGAATTTTATTACTAGGTATTTATAAAAATTTAAAAGATAGTCCTGCCTTAAAAAATATACTTTATAAATAATTTAAAGTTTGCTTTTAACAGTCATGGGCTATCATTCCCATGACTTTTTTATTTTGATATATGCAATGTATTCTATTATGTAAAAGTCCATGGGAAACTGTGGACTTTTTGTTTTATTATAAAATAATAAGTTCATAATAATAACACATCAAAAGGAGGCATTATTACTTGAAAAGAATACTTAAATATTTACCTAAATATTATTTTCTCATACTAGTACCATCAATAGCAATGCTCATAGGTATTGGATTAGATATGTTAAATCCATATCTTGTGCAGGTAATGATAGATAGAGTAATAATATTAAAAAAATACGAACTGCTTAATAGACTTCTTATTTATATTGGCATTATATCCATAGCAAGAGCCCTACTAGGATACATAAAAGAATATTGTTTTGATTACATGTCTACTAAGGTTACCACAGATATAAAAAAGGATTTATTTGATCATATTCAAAGTCTTTCTTTTAGCTATTTTGATAGTATTAACACAGGTGAACTTATGTCTAGAATAGGAGAGGATGTAGAAAATGTATGGAAATCCTTAGGCTTCGGAATAAACTTAATAATAGAAAATGTTTTATATTTTATTATTGCATCTATAATACTTTTCAAACTAAATTGGATTCTAGCAATTATATGTTTGTCTACCATGCCTATATTGATATATGTAACCGCTAAATTAAAGAAAGAGACAGATCATCAATTTGACAAGATAAGTGATCAAATAGCTGTATTGAATACTACGGCTCAAGAAAATATTGCTGGAGTAAGACTAGTAAAAGCATTTGCCAGAGAGAAACATGAAATATTAAAATTTTTAAAACTAAATAGGAATAATTACAATTTAAATATAGGATTAAACCACATATGGAGTAAGTATAATCCACTTCAAGATTTTTTAGGAAATATATCAACACTTCTAGTTGTATGTGTTGGTGGTATTTTAGTTATAAAAAATAATATGAGTATAGGTACTTTAGTTGCCTTTAACGGTTACGTCTGGATGCTAATATGGCCAATAAGAATGATTGGTACTTTTACAAATGTTGTATCTCAAGGATCAGCTTCTGCAAGAAAGATAGATAAAATATTTAATATAAAACCACAAATAGTGACTCCTAAAAATTCAATCTCGCTCAATAATATTAAAGGATACATAGAGTTTAAAAATGTAACCTTTAAATATAATAGTGAAATTGTTTTAAAAAATATTAATTTAAAAATACCAGCCAAAAGTACTGTAGCCATAATGGGTACTACTGGTTCTGGCAAATCCTCTTTAATGAATTTAATAGGACGATATTATGATGTTGCTGCTGGAAGTGTTCTAGTGGATGGAATAGATGTTAGAAACGTAAATATAGAACTTTTGAGAAGGCAAATGGCTATAGTTCCACAGGACACCTTTCTTTTCTCTGATAGCATAGAAAATAATGTAAAATTTAGTAATATCACCGCGTCCAAAATAGAAGTTGAGAAAGCTTGCAATGATTCTTGTTCCCTAGATTTTATAAATGAACTTGAAGAAGGTTTTAATACAGTTATTGGTGAAAGGGGAATAGGTCTTTCTGGTGGTCAAAAGCAAAGACTTTGCATAGCCAGAGCACTTATTAAAAATTCAAAAATATTAGTATTAGATGATTCTACCTCGGCTTTAGACATGGATACAGAATATAATCTATTAAAAAACCTTTATAATAGACAAGAAAAAGTAACTACTTTTATAATTGCCCATAGAATATCAGCTGTAAAAAATGCAGATATTATTGTATTTTTAGAAAATGGTGAGATAGTTGAAACTGGAACTCATAAAGAGTTAATTAACCAAAAGGGGCGTTATTACGAAATTTATTGTGAACAATTTGAATCTTTAGATGAAGATGAGGTGATATAATGGCTAAAAATTCAGTGCGACAAGATGAGGATATAAATAATACCTCCAATAAAGACTTAATAATTAGATTATTTAGTTACTTGAAATCATATAAATTAAAAGTATTCTTTATATTGATACTTCTAATTTATGTAATGATATGTAATCTTTTAAACCCTTATTTAATGAAAATGGCTATTGATAAATATATTTCAGTAAAGAATCTAAATGGGCTTATCTTTATAGCTATTATCATGTTCATAATGAACTCCTTATCAATGCTTGCTTCAAGAACGAGTATTCGAATGATGTCTAAGGTCACAAATAAAATTTTACTTAAGATAAGACAACAGCTTTATGAACACATTCAGAAACTTTCATTTTCTTTCTTTGACAATAGACCAGTAGGAAAAGTTCTAGCTAGAGTAATAGGTGATGTAAACTCTCTCCAAGAATTATTTTCCACTAGTTTAACAAGCTTTATACCTGAAATATTAACACTTATATGTGTAACCTTGATAATGTTTTATATGAACTTTAAGCTAGCTTTAGTTTCCATAATTATTCTTCCATTTTTAGCAATTGCTCTTTTCTCTGTAGAAACAATTTCTAGAGGTAAATGGCAAAATTATAGAAGAAAAAGATCAAATTTAAATGCCTATACCCATGAAGACTTTTCAGGCATAAGAGTAATAAAAAGTTTTTCCGAAGAAGAAAAAACATCAAGAACGCTCTTATTACTTACAAAAAATATGATGAGTACTTTCATAAAAGCGGTAAGGTTAAATGACTCATTTTGGCCGATAGTCACACTTTCCTCTGGGATAGGTACCATACTAGTCTTTGGTTATGGAGTCTCACTTATAAAATCTGGGAATATAACTATTGGAACCATGGTAGCCTTTATTTCTTATGTAAGCATGTTCTGGAGACCTATTATAAATATAAGTAACTTTTATAACACTCTTATCACAAATTTTGCTGCCGGTGAAAGAATCTTCGAAATTCTTGATATTGAACCAGATATAATAGACATAAAAGATGATATTATGCCAAAAATAAAAGGTACTGTAGAATTTAAAAACTTAACTTTCTCTTATGATGATATACCTATTTTAAATAATCTTAATTTTAAAATAAATCCCGGCGAAACTGTTGCTTTAGTTGGCCCTACTGGTTCTGGTAAAACTACTATAGTAAATCTTATAAGTAGATTTTATGATTCTACTAAGGGTGAAGTATTAATCGATAATACTAATGTTAAAAATGTAAATATAGAATCACTAAGATCTCAGATGGGAATCATGTTGCAGGATACTTTTTTATTTTCTTCTACTATAAAAGAGAATATTAGATATGGAAAGTTAAATGCTACGGATGAAGAGGTTATATCAGCAGCGAAATCGGCTAATGCTCATGATTTTATTATAAAACTTGAAAAAGGTTATGATACAGAAGTAAATGAAAGAGGCTCAAGACTATCAGTAGGGCAAAGACAACTTATATCCTTTGCAAGGGCCATTCTAGCAAACCCTAGAATATTAATTCTTGATGAAGCTACCTCAAACATAGACACCTACACAGAGAAATTAGTTCAACAGGGAATAAAAAAATTACTTATTGGAAGAACTTCTTTTGTAATAGCACATAGGCTTTCTACCATTAGAGATGCTGATAAAATAATGGTTATAAATAATGGTACTATAGCTGAGTCTGGAACCCATAATGAATTGATAAAATTAAAGGGTATGTATTATGACTTATTTATGTCTCAATACAAGTTTCTTAATGAACCTATTTAAAAATTATAAGAATATAGCTTAATTCCATTAATTTAAGCTATATTCTTATAATTTTCACTAATAACAAGTTTACTATCATTTAAACTATACTGATCAATGAATGTTATTTAGTTGAAGCTTGTATTCCTACTAACTTTAGATTAGGCATATGAAAATAAATAGTAAGTCAAAGATGCGACGTATATTTTGAAGCCTACAAGGAAATAGGTTCTTTAGATAGTGAGCTATCTGAGGGTTCTATTGACGTGGTGGGATTCAAAATAGACTAGCATACTGACTAGTTATTTATTTGAATGTGCCTTAAGTATACAATAGCTAGTCATCATCTAAATAAACTACATAAAATATTAATTTTAAATTTTATGTGTAAAATTCTATAAATTAGGCAAAATATAATAGAATATAAAAAGCTTATTTTCATGATGAGGAGTGATTAACATGAAAAATTTTATTATCTCAGCAGGCATGGATTTAGTCCTAATACTTATTTCTTATTTCTTATTTAGAAGTATTATTAGTGGACCTACTCGTCATAGATTTTATGAAAAATTCATGAGTTCTTTTGCAAAATTTGTTATTTATATATTTGTAGCTTCAATTTTGATTACTGGTGTAACAGCTCTAATTGTTTATAAAACTAGATATGTAGTATATATTAACGTTATTGCACCAGCATTGGTCTCTATACTTATAGGTTTTATAGTTTCTGTGGTGCCTACAAGAGGTGCAGGTGATAAAAGACATAAGTACCCACATTAATTTATAAAAAACAAAATATATAGAATTTCAATGGTATCATAATGTAAAATAGGGCTTAGTAGCAAATAATCAATCATACTTGCTACTAAACCCTATTTTTAATATTAACTTTATTTAAATAAAAATTTACAAATCCACTTTATTTTCAATTATATATGAAGTTAAAAAGAAGAATGCCCAAAATAGAATAAATTCAAATATAAGTGCTGATATATTGAAAGGTACACTATTCTGAAGGAGTAAATCACTACCGCTCTTACTTACAGTAAATGTAAACCCATTAACTATATCTAATAAAATCGTCTGAGGAAATAAACGATTAAGTCCATCAGATGCAAAGCCAGTTATTATGGATATTATTATAAAAACTATAAAAGCTGCAAACTTTCCACCTCTTTTTTTTGTTATAGCCATTCTAGTTAAAGATATTGAGAAATATATACTTACAAGTAGGGAAATAGCTGTTATACACATACCTATTAAACCTATAAAAAACAGTCTAGTTATATTAACTCCTGAACCTATAAGGTCTAACTGATTTTGTATGTCGTTGGGAGTTGAAATAAAGTAAACTATAAATAATCCGGTTATAATTCCTGTTATTATATAAGCAATTAGAGATACTATAATTTTAGAACCTACTATTGAATAACCCCTTTTAGGTAAAATATATGTAAGATAGCCTTTATCCTCATATAAATCTTGACTAAACAATCCTATACACCATATTAATAGTACTACTGACACCAATCCTGCTATAAAAACAGATAACATTATTATGGCTGGATCAGGCCAAACTCCACTTCTAGTCATTAGAAGTAGATTTAAAATTATAGCAACTGCAACTAATATTCCAAAGGCTCTATACTTGCCTATAATTTCATATTTTATAAGTTTAAACATTATTTAAACACCTCCCTATATAACTCATCTATAGATTTTCCCTTTTCTATTCTAAGCTCTTCTGCA
Organism: Clostridium arbusti SL206; assembly: GCF_000246895.1. Taxonomy (GTDB): domain Bacteria; phylum Bacillota; class Clostridia; order Clostridiales; family Clostridiaceae; genus Clostridium_I; species Clostridium_I arbusti. The sequence goes on from NZ_BAEV01000021.1 coordinate 26,924, forward strand.
TTCCCTTGAAGAACAATTTTACCTTCTGAAATGAATGCTACATCATCAAATAATCTTTCAATATCATTTACCAAATGAGTAGTAACAATCATAGAACTATCATCTCTATAATTTTCTAATATTGCATTTATTATCTGTTCCCGTGCAGTTGGATCTACTCCTCCTAAAGGTTCATCTAAGATATATAATTTTGCTCTTCTTGAAAGTGTAAGGGATAACGTTAATTTCTCCATCATACCCTTAGATAACGATGTCACTTTATCCTCTTCACTTAAATTCATTATTTGCAAAAGTTCCCTACATTTATTATCATCAAAATCATTAAACATATCTTTATAAAATTTAATTGCATCTTTAATTTTCATCCACTTATAAAGAAAGTTTACATCTGGTAAATAGGATACTATAGATTTTGTATAAACTCCTGGATTATTCCCATCTATCTTTATTTCTCCTGATGTGTGTCTTAAAATTCCAGCAGCAATTTTTATAAATGTAGTCTTTCCACTACCGTTTGGTCCTAGAAGTCCAATTATTTTACCTGATGGTATTTCTAAGTTTAGGTCCTCTAGTCCCCTTTTTCTAAAATATGACTTTTTAAGATTTGATGCCTTAAGTATTGGCTCCATCCTTACCCCTCATTTCTAATTCTTTTTTTAATATTTCAATTATTTCCTGTGAATTATATCCTAATTTTGACATACCTTCAACAAAAGTGTATATAAATTTATCAGCCATTTCCTTTTTTAGCAACCTCACTTTTCCCTCATCTTCTGTAATATATCTTCCAAGTCCCCTTTGACTATGTGCTACATTTTCTCTTTCAAGCTCTTGATAAGCTCTTTGAACTGTATTAGGATTTACTTTTATAAATTCAGCTAATTCTCTAACAGATGGAAGCTTTTCTCCCTTTTTTAATTCTTCTGTAATAATTCTTTCTTTTATATAATTCATTATTTGTATATATATTGGAATATTCTCATCAAACTTCATTATCTCACCTCCATATCAATTACTGTTATACTTACATAATACACTAAACATTCATGCTTGTAAATACTTATATTATTAATATTTTAAATTAATCCTTGATTTTTGTTGAGTATTTGTATATAATAATAAATGTTGCCGGGGTGTGGCGCAGATGGGAGCGCGCGTGGTTTGGGACCATGAGGTCGCAGGTTCAATCCCTGTCACCCCGACCAAAAGAGCTATTAAGCTCTTTTTTTTTATTATCTTCATTTTTATCCACTATAATATAAATCACTATCGATTTTTGAAAAATATTCATATATAATTAATATATAAACTTATTGTATTCATTAATAAATAGTTTCTTAAGAATACAATACATATTGTATGGTTAAAATAATAATTGATTCATATTACATAAAATTTATAAATTCATTAAACAATTTAGAGGAGTTGGTTAAAATGAAGCAAGAATATAATAATTTATTTAAATCTCTTGTAGATGCATATTATAAAGATGAATTTGAAATATTCATAAAAAAGACACTTTCAGATCCTTCAATAAACAAAAATGAACTTTCTAATATCATATCTTCTTTCTGTGGAGTAGAGTTAAAGTATACAGATAATGATAATTACATAAAAGATTTAAGAAATGCTATTAAAAACTATAAGTCTGATCATAAAATTGTCAGTAAAATTAGAGATTGTTCAATAGACTGTGCTGATGAAAATGGTCAAACTTCTTGTCAAAAATCTTGTCCTTTTGATGCTATTTTAATTGATAAAGAAAAAGGGAGCTCATATATTCAAGAAGATCTTTGTACAGATTGTGGTTTCTGCGTTGAAGGATGTCCAAATGGCTCTATTTTGGATAAAGTTGAATTTATACCACTAGCTAACCTTTTAAAAGAAAAGAAGCCAGTTATAGCTGCAGTAGCCCCTGCCATAACAGGACAATTTGGAGATAACATTACTATGGATCAACTAAGAACAGCTTTTAAAAGGGTTGGCTTTGCTGATATGATAGAGGTAGCATTTTTTGCTGATATGCTTACCTTAAAAGAAGCTTGTGAATTTAATGAACATGTAAAATCAAAAGATGATCTTATGATTACTTCCTGCTGCTGCCCAATGTGGGTTGGAATGCTGAAAAGAGTATATAATGATATGGTAAAATATGTTTCTCCTTCTGTATCCCCTATGATAGCTGCTGGTAGAGTTATTAAATCACTTAATATTGATTGTAAAGTAGTATTCATTGGACCATGTATAGCTAAAAAAGCAGAAAGTAAAAATAAGGATATTATAGGTGATATTGATTTCGTCTTAACTTTTGCTGAAGTTAAAGACATATTCGAATCCTTAAATATAAAACCAGAAGAACTTCCCGAAGATCCTTCTACAGATTATGCATCTCGTGAGGGAAGACTATATGCTCGTACTGGGGGAGTTTCAATTTCAGTAAGCGAAGCTGTAGCAAAACTATTTCCTGAAAAAAAGGATTTATTTAAAAGTGTTCAAGCAAATGGTGTCAAAGAGTGCAAAGAAATATTAGAAAAAGCTCAAAATGGAGAAGCTAGTGCAAACTTTATAGAGGGTATGGGTTGTATTGGTGGTTGTGTTGGTGGACCTAAAGCTCTTATTCCAAAAGAGAAGGGTAGAGATAAAGTTAATGAGTTTGCAGAAAATTCTAATGTAAAAATTTCACTGGAAAGTGATCAGATGAAAAAGATTTTGAGCAAATTAGGTATAAGTTCTGCTAAAGATTTTATGGATGAGGATAAAATGAAAATATTTGAAAGAGATTTCTAGTTGTAAATATCATTTAGTACAATTATAATCTAGACTATGTATTTTTATATAAAAATATGATATCATTTATACAATAAGAGTGTTGCAAATTTTATTTGCAACACTCTTATTGTATAAGGCACATTCAAATAAATAACTAGTCAGTATGCTAGTCTATTTTGAATCCCACTACGTCAACAGAACCCTCAGATAGCTCACTATCTGAAGAACCTATTTCCTTGTAGGCTTCAAAATATACGTCGCATCTTTGACTTACTATTTATTTTCATATGCCTAAGATTAAAAATTAACTTAAATTTAAAGAAGATTCAACATTAATATTATAAAATGAATCTACAAACTCAGTAAACATTCATAATATATTTTATAGGGTGGTGAAATTTATGAATGCTCTTTTAGATCGTATCCAAAGAAAAGATACTTCAATACTAATGATTTTTAATAGTTCTATAAAATGTAAGATATTAGATATATTTATGCCTATAGTTACTTATGTGGGGTCTGCAGTGTTTGGAATATTATTTTGTGCTATATCTACTATATATTTCAAAACTAGGGTTTTCGGTATGGAAGTCACAGGTGCCCTTTTAATAAGTTCATTAGTTGCTAGATTTATAAAAGTCCATGTAAGTAGAATAAGACCTTATGTAACTTTACAGAATTTATATATTCGTAAAATAGGCATAGACAATTATTCTTTTCCATCTGGTCATACAACGGCTACTTTTTCAATTGCCGTTATGATAGCTTTAAATATACCTACTCTTGGCATTTTTAGTATGTTAATTGCTATTACTGTGGGAGTTTCAAGAATGTATTTAGGAGTGCACTATCCCTCTGACGTTTTAGTTGGTATGTTGCTCGGTACTATTACTTCTCTATGTATATACTTTTGGGTTTAATCTTTTGTTTGTATATTTTAACAATGCTTATTAGAGGCCTTTAAAATAATATTCTTTAACAAACATATATTTGCAAAGCTTATAGATGACTTGTCTTTATATTATAAAATTTTCATGTTATACTTCTATGGAGGTGATATTATGCTAGATAACATTAAAGCCGCTATATTTGATATGGATGGTACGCTTATAGATTCCATGTGGGTATGGAATTTAATTGATACAAGATATTTAAAGAGGAGAAATTTAATAATGCCTCTAAATTTGAGGTCTGATATAGAACATTTAAGCTTTCTAGAGACAGCTCAATATTTCAAAAGAAAATTTAATTTACCAGAATCCTTACAGGAAATAATGGATGAATGGAATAATATAGCATATCATGAGTATGCTTATAATGTAGATTTAAAACCCTTTGCAAAAGAATATTTATATAAATTAAAATCCCTTGACATAAAATTAGCTCTAGCTACTAGTAATTGTACCTTACTTTTAGAAACTGTATTAAAAAAATATAATATATATGATTTATTTGATACTATAACCACTACCGATGAAGTAACTAGAGGGAAAGATTTTCCAGACATATATTTATTAACTGCTAAAAAACTTCAAATTCCACCGAAGAATTGCATTGTTTTTGAAGATATCCTCCCAGCTGTTATAGGGGCCAAGGCTGCTGGTATGAAAGTAATTGGAGTTCATGATTCCTATGCTGAATGTCAAAAGAAAGAAATAATAAAAAGTGCAGATAAATATATAATTGGATATAAAGAACTAACTGAATCTGCTAAAGCTATATAAAACAAAATGGACATTGCAAAATAGAAATATGGATAATGTCCATTTTTATTTTGCAATAAATATGCGTGAAATAATAGGAATATAAATTGTTATAAATAATATTATAATACTATGTTACTAAAGTTTCCTCTAAATTAATATTAATAAGGAGAGAGTATTTTGTTAATCATATTATTTTTAATATTACTAGCTATATCACTATACTTTACATCACATTTTGCAACTATAACTTCTATGCAAAAAAAACAAATAATGCTTCTTGTAAGACAAAATATTAATCTTAAAGATAAGGTTAATAATGAAACTTTGATACTTGACAACGTCACTATATTCTACAGTGTTCCAAAATATAAGTATGGTGCTGTATCAAATTCTTGTAATCTCTATATTGCTCCAATAAAAAAATATGTTATACTTTGTAAATTAAGTTCTAATATGAAACTTAAAATATTAGATTGTGCAAAGATTGATAAAAACATATGGTACGAAGTACAATTTCAATCACAAGACAATATTAATAACAAAGGCTGGATGGAAGCAGAAAATATAATTATTTTTGAGAATGACTTTATTGACTATAAAAATTAAAGGACATCTCAAGTTTGAGACATCCCTTTAATTTTAAACTATCTTTGTTGTCCATTCTTCACAATTCCATATATCAGTAACTACATCTTGATAAAACTCAGGTTCATGACAAACTAAAAGTATACTTCCTTTATATTCCTTTAGTGCCCTTTTAAGTTCCTCTTTTGCTTCAACATCAAGGTGATTAGTAGGTTCATCTAATACTAATATATTTGTTTCTCTATTGATAAGTTTACAAAGTCTAACCTTTGCCTGTTCTCCACCACTTAGAACTGTAATCTTACTTTCTATATGTTTTGTTGTAAGACCACATTTAGCTAATGCAGCTCTAACTTCATATTGAGTAAATGATTGAAATTCATTCCAGACTTCATCTATACATGTATTATAATTAGCCTTTTTTATCTCCTGTTCAAAATATCCTATGTTTTGATAATCACCTAAAGTAACAGTTCCTGAAATTGCGGCAATCTCTCCTAATAAACTTTTTAACAAGGTAGTCTTTCCAAGTCCATTAGCCCCTACCAATGCAATTTTCTGACCTCTTTCCATCTTTAAATTAAGCGACTTTGATAAAGGTGTATCATACCCTATTTTCAAATTATCAGTTTCAAAAATAAGTTTTCCAGAGGTCTTTGCAGGTTTAAAATTAAACTCTGGCTTTGGTTTTTCCTGAGTGAGTTCAATAAGTTCCATTTTATCTAATTTTTTCTGTCTTGCTTTTGCCATACCTGTAGTTGCAACTCTAGCTTTGTTTCTTGCAACAAAATCCTTAAGTTTAGATATTTCAGCTTGTTGCCTTTCATAAGCAGCTTCTAGCTGCCTCTTGTTAGCTTCATGTACTCTTATAAAATCATCATAACTTCCTACATACCTAGTTAACTTTCTATTTTCTACATGATATATAAGATTAATCACACTATTTAAAAAAGGAACATCATGAGAAATTAATATAAATGCATTCTCATAAGACTCCAAATATCTTCTTAACCATTCTACATGACTTTCGTCAAGATAATTTGTAGGCTCATCTAGAAGTAGTATATCTGGATTTTCAAGCAATAATTTTGCTAGAAGTACTTTAGTTCTCTGCCCACCACTAAGATCTGTTACATCTCTATCTAATCCAACATCTGTGAGTCCTAATCCCTTTGCCACTTCTTCAATTTTAGCATCTATTATATAAAATCCACTATTATCTAATAAATCTTGTATAGTTCCCATTCTTTCAAGCAGCTTTTCTAAAGTTTTCTCGTCTACTTCTGCCATTTTATCTGCTATTTCCATAATTTCAGCTTCAAGATCAAATAAATATTTAAAGGCCCCTTTAAGTACATCCCTTATACTTTGTCCTTTTTGAAGTTGTGCATGCTGATCCATGTAACCTACTCTTACATTACTTGACCATTCCACTTTACCTTCATCCGGCATAAGTTTCCCAGTTATTATATTCATAAATGTAGATTTACCCTCACCATTTGCACCTATAAGTCCTATATGTTCTCCTTTTAATAATCTAAAAGAAACGTCTTCAAAAATCGCTCTATCTCCAAAACCATGATTAATATTTTTCACTGTAAGAATACTCATGTTTTCCCTCCAAACTTAATAATTGTCATTTAAAATAAATAGAACTGAAATGTGGAAAATAAACTAATCCATTTCTCTATTTTTTCTTTGAAAACACCCTAATTTACTATTTAAAAATTTAATGTCTAATAAACAGTTTAAATGAGGTTAACAGCTATGTCAAAAGAATTTTTTATTCATAAATTAATGTATAGATCCATCTTTATATTCTGGAACTGAATCAATTATATCCTTTTGGCAACAATACTCTAAATCTTCGTATAAACCAAGCTTGCTTATTTTTTTGTAATGATTTGCATATCTTATGAAACTTTTTATATCTTTATTATTTTCATATATATATAATGCTGTAGTAGCTATATCAGATAAATGAAATTCACGCTTCTTCTTCAATATACTTATTATATAACCGCTACATATAAAATCATCTATAGAAAATTCTCCATTGGTACCCGAATTAACAATAACTATATCATTATTAAGATTAATTAATTTTTTTGCCACTGCCTCAGCATTTATCATAGCTGCAATAATTATATGTTTCGCATTAATGCTAGCTTTTATGGCCCTGGTTCCATTAGTAGTAGTCATAATAAGAGTTTTGTCTTTAACTTTATCTGAATTGTATTCTAGTGGTGAATTTGAAAAATCAAAGCCTTTTATTTTTATGGCATCTCTTTCTCCTCCAAGCATATACTTTTTTCTATCTTTTCTTGCTATTCCTACTGCTTCATCCACTGTAAGAACAGGAATAACTTCTTTGCATCCATTGTTAATTGCAGTTACAATTACAGATGTAGCCCTCAATATATCTATAACTACTACTGATTTATTAAGTATTTTCTTTTCCTTTATATCATCTGCTGATATTATTATATCAATATTCATAATATTTTCCTCCTAAACTACACTTTCCTCTATTTTGTTAGAATAGCTATATATCTTATATTTATGAATCTCTTTTTATATTACTGCTACACTTTTTCATTATAAAAACAAAAATTATTCTGATTAATTTTTATGAAAACATAATCCTTGATAAATCTTTTCTTCTTTCATCTTATTATCAATAGCATTGAGAATTTCCCACTTTTTTAGACTCCATTTTGGCTCTATTAGAAGATTTCTGGGTGCATCTCCAGTAAGCCTATGTATAACAATATTTTCCCTTAGCATAGTAAGAGATTTACATATAATATTCACGTATTCTTCTTCAGTCATAAAATTCATCTTATTATCTTCATATAATTTTACTAAAGGTGTATTCTTCATAAGATGTAAGAGATGCATTTTAATTCCTTGAATATCTATATCCGATATATATCTTATAGTTTTTAGCATATCGTCTTCAGTTTCTCCCGGAAGACCAAATATAGTATGGACAACTACATCTATATTTCTACTCCTCAATCTTTCAAGTGTAATTTCAAAGGCACTTAAATCGTATCCCCTATTAATTATCTCGGCTGTTTTATTATTTATAGTTTGAAGCCCTAACTCTACCCATAGATAAGTCTTCTTATTGTATTCATCAAGTAAATCTAATACAGCATCACTTATACAGTCTGGTCTTGTGGCAATAGCCAAAGCTACTACACCATCTTGCTTTATAGCCTCTTCATATTTATATCTTAAAGTTTCAGTATTCGCATAAGTGTTTGTATAAGCCTGAAAATAGGCTATGTATTTACCGTGCTTCCATTTTTTATTCATCATACTTTTTATATCTTGAAACTGTCTATCTATTGAAAAATTTCGATTCCCAGCAAAATCTCCTGACCCTCTTTCACTACAGAAAATGCACCCTTCATTACTTATGGTTCCATCTCTATTGGGACATGAAAAACCAGCGTCAAGGGATATTTTAAATACCTTTTCACCAAATTTTCCTCTTAAAAAACTATTTAAATTATAATAATGTTTACCATTCCATTTTAAATCATGAATTGAATCAACTTCTTTTTTTATCATATACACCTCATTTTTATAATAAGTTTCTAGCTCCTATTATAATATTTATAATAATTTTATACTTATAAACTTATTCCTACTTTATTTTATTATATAAAAGTACAATAATTCAAATAAAAATTCTTGAAAACTTTTAATAAGTCTCAAGAACTTTTATAAATTTTATTTCTTTAAATTACTTATTTCTTTTTCATCTATTTTCTTAGGTTTATACTTTTTCATATCTATTTGCCAATTACCTATTATATCTTTTATACTTTGGTCATTTTCCTTACCTTTTATAGGAGTGACTTTATAAATAAGTCCATCCTCTACAAAGTTTATAATTTTTAAGTCCACTTTATCCATGGGATATTTGTTTTCAAATTTAAATGATATAACTTTTCCATTCTTATTTAGATATATTTTTATAGAATTTCCTAAATTAGCTTTTGAATATTGAATAGCTAAATACCTTTCATCTTGGGAAAACACCATATTATTTATAGTAGCCCCAGGAATTACATCCATAGGTACTATTTCCATACCAATTGGAGTCTCTGGTTTAGATTCCATACCTTCACTGCTACCACCGTCATTACTTGAAGATCCACTTCCACTACTATCCTGTGAATCTCCTTGAGTTACCATTGATTCATTAAAATGTATAACTTCTATAAATGGATTATCTCCTCTTGTAGTTATAGCTTCTGCAGTTCCTTCATAAGTTAAAGCAATAATACCAAATTCACTATTACTTATAGGTATTTTAGTAGCTCTTGCCTTATCATCTTGTGTATAAAAATATCTAGGTACTCCCTGTAAATTTGTAACAAGACTTGTATCTACATTACTTGAAAATCTTACTCTTATCTGTTTACCATTAAAGGATGTATTATTTCTCCCTAGGGCAGAAAAAGTTTCACTTTCATTTGTAATATCTATACTAGAAATTTTGTATTGACCTTTTTCTTTTTTAACTTTGAAATCTTGTGTCTCTAAAGATGAATATGATGTTTGAGTATTAATTTTTGTTACTCTTACATTTATATCCGCCATATCTTGAGCTTGATTGACTTCATCAAATTTATATCCATTAATAATAACATTCTGCTTATTATCTAATTTATTGTCTTTTTTTAAGCTTTTGTTGTATAATTTTTCCATTTCGTTATTGTCATTTTTCATGCTTGCTGCCATATATTTATTAATTACTTCAATAGCCTTTTCTATATTAAATTCTTTCATTACTTCACCTTGCTCTACATTACCTTTATTACAACCAAATGTAGATAATAACATACAAATACATATAATACCACAAAGTATTCTTTTCATAAACTTACCTCACTTTATAAACGATTTTATAATAGTTTTCCACAAAATATAAAATTCATTTATAAAGTTTCATATTAATATGCAATTTTATTTATCATATATTTTCCATATATATCATATTAATCTACATAGTGCATATTTTAATAATAATATTTGATTTGGAGGTAAAATATGAGAAAATCTTTAGGTATAATTTTTCAAATATCAGCTGTATTTATAGGTACTATTGTTGGCGCTGGTCTTGCTTCTGGACAAGAGATAACACAATTTTTTTACTACTTTTGGATACAAAAGTTTTTTAGGTCTTACACTTTGTATGATTATGTACATGCTATATAGTTTTATGATTATAAATCTTAGTATAAAATATAAATTGAATTCCTATAAAGACTTAATTTCATTAGTTAGTTCTGGATTTTTGAGTAAAATAATTGATATATTAACAAGTTTTTTTATGATAAGCGGTGCTGCCATAATACTTGCAGGAAGTGGTGCATTATTACATCAATATTTTGGTATATCAAAGTGGATAGGAATAGTATTAATGGCTGCTATATCTTTAATTATACTATTTAGAAACACTAAGGGGCTTATCGAAATAAACTCTTTTATAGTTCCTTCATTACTCATAGTAATAATTACTATATTTATATTATACATATTTTTTTCAGGACATGCTATTAATATAAGTCATATAAAGTCTATTCCATATAATAAAAATTACTGGCTTTTATCATCGCTAGTATACGCTAGCTTTAATATATTATCTTTCAGTGGAGTATTAGTTCCCTTTAGCCACGAAATAAAAAGAAAAAAATATTTAATTATAGGTACAGCAATTGGCGCATTAGGACTAACTGTTCTTTCTTTTATGCTAAACTTCATGTTATTAATGAATATGCCCTATATATTTAACTATGATATTCCTTTACTATATATAGTGAGCCGTTTTGGAAAAGTAATTCAAATATTACTTCTTGGCATAATTTGGCTTGAAATGTTTTCTACAGAAGTATCAGATATATACAGTGTTTCTAAAACCTTAGAACAATCCTTTAGTATCTCTTATAATAGAGCAGTTATGTATATCTTAGCTTTAGCTATTCCAATATCCCAAATAGGTTTCAAAAAGCTTATAAACTTTCTATATCCAGCATTTGGAATTATAAGCTTTATATTTCTAATACAATGTATCATATTTTACAAAAAAAATTATTAGTTATTTTGTAATTACATTATAAAAACTGTATAATCAATTTATATACAGATTCTGTTTATATAAATAATATATCATACCAAGAAGGTGTCCTTATGCTAAATATGTTAAAATGTTGTAATCTTTGTCCAAGAAATTGTAATATAAATAGATTAAAAGATGAGGTTGGATTTTGTAACTCTGATAAATATATTAAAATAGCAAGAGTTTCTCTTCATGCTTGGGAAGAACCATGTATATCTGGAGAAAATGGATCTGGAACTATCTTCTTTTCTAATTGTAATCTTAACTGCGTATTTTGTCAAAACCATGAAATAAGCCAAGAGAATGTAGGTAAAACTGTATCTATAAATAGACTAAGCGAAATTTTTATGGAGCAACAAGATAGAGGAGCAAATAATATAAACTTAGTAACTCCCACGCACTATGTTCCCCAGATTATAGAAGCTCTTAAAATAGCAAAAAAAGCAGGTCTTAATATACCAATTTTATACAATACTAATGGCTATGAAAATTTAGAAACAATAAAAGCACTTGAAGGCTATATAGATATATATCTACCTGATTTAAAATACATGAATGATAAATATGCATCAAGGTATTCTAAAGTAAAAGATTACTTTAAATTTACATCAAAAGCTATAGAAGAAATGGTTAGACAATGTCCAAAGCCACTATTTGATAAAGATGGTCTAATTGTAAAAGGGGTTATTATAAGACACCTTATGCTTCCAGGTTTACTTTTTGATTCAAAGAAAATAGTTGATTATATATATAATACCTTTAAGGACTCCGTTTATATTAGCATTATGAATCAATATACACCCTTGTTTAATTCTAAAGAATATCCTGAAATCAACAAACCTTTAAATAAAAAACATTATAAAAGCCTCATAAATTATAGTTTAAATATAGGAATTAAGAATGGATTTATTCAAGAGGACGGAACAGTTAAGGAAAGTTTTATTCCTCACTTTGACTTAAGCGGAATTTAAAAGGCCATGGATATAATATTAATCCTAAGCCTTAAGGCACATTCAAATAAATAACTAGTCAGTATGCTAGCCTATTTTGACTTACTATTTATTTTCATATGCCTAAATTAAATATTTTATAATTATATTTTATATTTTTTTAATTCATCATCAAAGCTTTCTATAAGCTTTTTAAATTGTCCTACATTATCAGTTAATTTTTTAATCTGGCTGGTGTAATTAGCTACATTAGCACTTACTTGTTCTGAAGAAGCTGAGTTTTCTTCTGCTATAGCTGCAAGAGATTCTATATTATTGTATATACTTGATATGGAATTTGCCTCTACATTTAGTCTCTCTGCTGCATTTATCATAGATTGAGAAACAGTTTTAGCAGATATTTTTGCTTCATAACTTGAATTTCTTACACTTTGCAATGAGTCTATTCCATTTTGAAGCACTCCATATTGAGTTTCTATATTACGTACAAGCACTCCAATATCATTAATAAAATTAGCTAAACTGTCGTTTATTTCTCCTACAGCATTTTTTGTTTCTTCTGCTAATTTTCTTACTTCTTCTGCAACTACACTAAAGCCCTTACCAGCCTCTCCAGCACGAGCTGCTTCGATTGAAGCATTCAAAGCTAATAAATTAATCTGGCCTGATATCTCTGATACTATTGAAATGATTCCTCTAATATTTTTAACTTCTCCATTTAACTTAACACCATTATCTCTCACTTCTTTAAATTTATTGAGACTATCCATTATATTTTTACCAGTTTCATCTACGCTCTCATAGCTATTATCAATTTTTCTAATAGCATCTTCTAACTTTTCCTTATTTTCATTTTCGTCTTTTACTACTTCCTTCAAAGATTCTATATTATCATTCAATACGGTAGCACAATCTTGAGTATTATTAGCTTGATCTACCGCTCCACTTGCTAATTGCTCTACTATACCTGATATTTCATTTGAAGTTGTACTCATAAAATCTGAAATATTATTTATATTTTTTACAAATGTATTCATCTCATCTGTAATACCTTTAATTCCAACAAAATCTTTAGATATCACCTTTTCATGATTTATTATACCCTTATGAATTTCTTCAAAGAAATCTGATGTCTTTATGCTACTCTTCACAACAAAATCATGATTATTTATCTTTAATAATTGTTGATTTATAAATTTTTGTGGTCTAAGTAAAAGTTCTGTCCCTACAAATGATGCTATTCCTGAAATAATAGCTGCAGTAATGACTCTTATTATATTGCTTGTCCCAAGTAATGGTATAGATATTATTAAAGAAACTATAAAAGTAAATATTGCCACTTTAACTCCCATATTTTTAATAAATCCTAAAGATAATAGTTTATTAAATCTAAATACCTTTACATAATGTATATCTTTTTCAAAATTAATTTTTAATTTAGCATAGCTATCTGTTCTTTCAATTTCATCTATAGTTATATTTTCATTAAAAAACTCTGCACTGCCTTTAAGCAATCCATATAAATAATCAAACATTCCTCTTTTAGATTTATAGGTAAATATAGCTTCTCTAGAAGCTATAGGTTCAATAGATACAATTGGTGGTTTTGCCCCAGGAAATTTCTGAGTCATTACTACATGAATATCAAAAAGTGTTCTCAAAAATGAATACAAATTTTCATGCTGAAAAAATGCAGGGAAGTCATTAAAGAACGATACTACATTATCCTTACCTATGGTTGTCCAAAGTTCTTTAATGTTTGTGTTTGTTTTTTTAGAAATATATTTTATAAGTTCATTTACTTGATTATCATCAACATTTTCAAGAGGTGAAAATATCTTTTCACTACCAAAACCTACTTGTTTCATAGCCTCATCAATTATAGAATCACCATAAAGCTTTCGGCAAGTCCGCACCCAGGTTGCAACTACAGTTCCCTTCATTATTTCCCCGCCCCCAATATTTATAATACAATTTCTAATCTATCAAGTTTTGCTAATGGCTTTATTTCCTTTATATATACGGTTTGTGTTTTAATGCCACTACCATTATTGCTAACAAGTAATAATTTATTACTGTCTAATTTTTTAATCTGTCTTATTATTTTTTTATTGCCATGTTCGAGTAGGCATAAAGAATTATTCTCAGCTTCATGAACTATATGTGCAAAAGCAATATCTCCCTCTGCAATTCTGAAACCTATCATATCATTATTTTGTATTTCAATAAAAAACACCTTATCTTGAGCGTATCCTTCTATTTTATTTGAAATTATAGGTAATTTTCTTGATGATACAATAGTTTTTAGATCAGTTTTATAAACTGGTACAGATTTTAATATAGACCCTAGCGCAGTATCCCATACATCGTTAACTTCTTGTCTTTTTACAGATTTTAATGATGATATATCTCTTTTAGGAATATCTACTTCTTTCTGATCCTCTTCATACATGTTAATATCATCTAAATCTTTTCCAAACACCTTTGATATTCTCTTTATAATAGATTCATTAGCTACCTTCCTACCAGTTTCAAGTTCATTTATAAAACTTTCTGAAACACCTAATTTCTTACCCAAAGTTTTTTGAGTCAATCCCTTTTCATTTCTTAAAAACTTAATTTTTTCTCCAATTCTAGTCATATACATACACCAATCCTTAATATCAATGAATCTTACTTGGTGAGAGTTTGTTTTACTCCCGCCAAGTTTAGATGAATTATTTTTTTCGTTTTTCCATCCATTTTCTTTCTTCTACTAGATGCTCTAAAAGTTCATCCACCGTCCATTTAATGGATGTTGGCGTTACTACTGCAAATATAGTTTTTTTATCTATGTTGTTTCTAAATACCTTTATACTTTTCTCAAGTTCTTCATCATCTAGATTATTAAATAAAATTACCTTTTCATCTTTTACAGTACCCTCTACTACAGGTAAGCTCAATCCCTGTATAATACTTCCTATTTTCATCTTACCCATATGTTTATCAATAACTTTAAATTTCACAAGATCATTACTTAATATAAGCTCTCCTATATTTACAACATCTTGTTCATTAAACCCATATACCAAAATCAGCTTATCATTATTAAGTACCATTAACCTCTCTCCCTTCAAAGTGATAAATATTGTAATCTTACTTAATTAAACTCTTTATTAAACTCGTTCTGGTTCACCGTATTCTTTTCCAAAAGTATCAACAGTTACTTCTTCCATCACAATATCCTCTAATGGTTTATCTCTATAGTCAGTTTTTGCCTCTGTCATTTTCTTAGCTATTTCTAAACCTTCCGTTATCTTTCCAAAAGCAGCATATTGTCTATCTAAATGTGGAGAATCTCCTACCATTATAAAAAATTGACTTCCTGCAGAATCAGGGCTCATAGCTCTTGCCATAGACAATACTCCTTCTGTATGCTTTATATCATTTTTAAATCCATTAATCTCGAATTCACCCTTAATTGAATATCCTGGATTTCCCGTACCTGTTCCATTAGGACATCCTCCTTGTATTACAAAGCCAGGTATTATTCTATGAAAAATTAATCCATTATAAAATCCCCTATTGATAAGACTTATAAAATTCTTTACTGTGTTTGGTGCTAAATCTGGATATAATTCTGCTTTCATTATATCTCCATTTGATATCTTAATTGTAACTATGGGATTCATATATATCTCCTCCATTATTTTATGTGATTTATAACATTAATTATATATTCTTAATACTATTATTATACACTAAAATCTACGAAAAAATAAGAAGTGTGGTATTTACTACACAACACTTCTTCTATTTTTATTGAGAAATAATCTCCTCTCGCCATTTTATAGTTAATTCTAGATTATTTACAGCTTTATCTAATTTTACAAATACGCATCCTTTGGGCAACAAAAAAAACAAAAAATTTTTTAAAATATTTTTTGACTCATCCTTATATAATCTTATAGAACATACTTCTAAATTTTTATCTTTATCTTTTTTTAATTCATAATTTACATTAAATGTATTTGTATCTCTAAATAACGTTTTATTAAAATTCATTTCTCCTATCATTAAACTAATCATACTATCTTTATCACCTAATTTAAAATCTATATCTTCCAAAATACATATACGATTGCTTTCTGTAGGATTCTGTATAGTTATAAAGTTAAATTCATTATTTTCTTCTATTTTTATAAAAGACTTATTTTCCATCGAATCTATAACTTGCAAATCATCTTTCAATAATTTTTCCACTGTGAAAACTTTCACTTTATCACCTTATTTCTTAGGTTTTAAAAAAGAAGCCTAATATAATTTATTCATATATATTCATAAGGTGATAGATAGTTTATGGATATCTTACAGCATTATTCTATATACTTAGAAGTTTATGACTTAAATCGATCATTCTTTTATCCTCAAGTGAATTTAATATTTCTACGCTACCTTTTTGTCCACTTTTATTTAATAGATTAAGCATTATGAGTTTTCTTTTTAATTGTTTAACTGTACCCATACTTCCATCAATTATAGGTACATCTACTGCAATTTTTGCAATCTCATCTCTTATAAAAGGATAGTGAGTACAACCTAAAACAATAGTTGATATGCCTATATGTACATATGGCAATAATTTTTCCTTTAGATAATCTTCTAATTCACGTCCATTAAGTATTCCCGCTTCTATTAATTCTGCAAGACCAGGGCACGGCAACGGAACTATTTCTGCCATACCCTTATATCTTCTAAGCAAGTTATTAAACTTTTTTTCTTCTAACGTTACGGGGGTAGCCATAATTAACACCTTACCAACCCTATTGGTTTCAACAGCTGGTTTTAATGCTGGCTCTATACCGATTACAGGAATATTCCTGTATTTTATTCTTAAATCTTTAATTGCTGCACTAGTAGCTGTATTACAAGCAACTACTAAAGCTTTTATATGTTTCTCAATAAGAAATTCAGAAACTTGAAAACTCAATTGTCTAACTGCATCAACGGTTTTAGTTCCATAAGGTGCATTTTTTGAATCACCATAATAAATAAAACTTTCATTTGGCAAAATTTTCATTGCTTCCTTTAAAACACTTATTCCTCCAACACCAGAATCAAAAAAACCTATGGGTCTATTCTGTATTTCCACTACATATCACCTCAAGTTAAGTATCTAAAATAAACAAAAATTTTAAATAAGCACTCTATACAAACAAATATTATAAATTTAATTTTATTATAACGTATATATATATATTCTTCTATATATAATATACACAATACATAAATACAAATATAAATATATACACTATATTAATCAATAAACAAACAACAATACTTGTAATTTTAATCATAAATAATTATATACCGTCTTAATTCTTAATGTATATTATTATTATTTGCATTTTAAAATAATGATATTTAATTTTAACACACTTTCATTTTTTATAAACTTTCACTAAAAAATTTACAAATTATATTGTATATATTTAATAATTATATTATAATTAACAATCATAATGCTTGTGTATATCTAAATTTTTATTCACATTGTAAATATGATAATTACATTAGAAGCATTAACATTTTACTTCTAAAATTTTAAATTAAAATAATAATATTTTTATAGTTTTTATATTTTTCAAAATGAGAGGGGATTTTTATAATGAGCAACTTATCAGAAATTTTTGGTTCAAATGTATTCAATGACTCAGTCATGAAGGAACGTCTTCCTAAAAATACTACGTGT
>NZ_BAEV01000020.1 GCF_000246895.1 Clostridium arbusti SL206
ATGAGAGATTATAAGGCTGAACTCAAAACTGCTGAGAGAAAGGGAATAGAAAAAGGAAGAGAAGAAGGCATGGAAAAAGGCATGGAAAAAGGAAAAATTGAGGTTGCAAAAAGCTTTCTAAGAATGGGATTAAGTATAGAACAAATAGCAACAGGAACTGGCCTTACTGTTGAACAAATTAGAAAATTAGAAAATTGAAGCTAGAGGTTACAGATAAATATTTATAATAATGTATTATGAGTTTGTCATATATTAAGGATTTTTCACATATAAAGAAAAAGCCAGCTTATTCCAAAATATTGGATATAAATTAGCTTTTTTAACATTAATGACTACATAATGCTTTATCTCAGATTAATTGTTATTCCATCAAATCAAAGTATCTTCTCAAAACAAACACTGTATTTACTGTTTACATACTCTCCATAAAGCTCAATATCAACATATCCAAATTTTCTATATAAGGAGATAGAC
This sequence comes from Clostridium arbusti SL206, assembly GCF_000246895.1. Classification (GTDB taxonomy): domain Bacteria; phylum Bacillota; class Clostridia; order Clostridiales; family Clostridiaceae; genus Clostridium_I; species Clostridium_I arbusti. The sequence goes on from NZ_BAEV01000020.1 coordinate 475, forward strand.
TCTGGTTGAAGTGGTCCGGTTTCTAATTTTATTGAATTATAGCCCATACTTTTTGCTTTATTCTCAAGAAACAAAAGAATTTTAGATGCTATTCCTTGCTTTCGGAATTCACTGTCAACATAGAATCTTTTTAATTCTACACTATTTGAGTCTAAAGGACGTATACCACCGCATCCAACAGCATAATCATTAATGTATGCAACAACAAAAACTATTTCATTCACTTTGGGGTCATTAAAATCTACACCAAATATACCTTCTTCAGGGTATTTTTTTAACATCTCACTATCAAGTTTAAAAATCAATTGGTGCAAATCATCATTTTTCGAATTGACTTCTTTTAAAAACACATTGGTCATGTTATTCTTAACTCCTTCATTAATGCATTATATTTTACAACTTGGACTCAATACATATAGAAATTATATCATATTAAAAACTATAGGATTTTTCATGATGTATTTTTACATAATAATAGGTGCAGCTCTAAGAACTGCACCTATTATTTTTCTATTATCTTTAAATCTGTATGTAGAATATGATTATCTATCCAATTAGTAACGAAATCTAGTAATTCTAAAATATAGGCATCTTGATTCTCATCTATTTTGTCCAAATCAAATTTTGTAACAGTATCAATAAATTTTAGATGTTCTATTTTATGAGTAAACAATTTTTTATATTTAATGCTTTCCATATATTTTTCTTCTTCACTAAAATGAAAGGCAGTATAGTCTCTTAACTCATTTATTAAATCAACTATTCTGTTGTACTTGTCTACAATCAAGTCACTTTTCAATAAATTATAGATTTCTTCTGCTAAATCAAATAATTTTTTATGCTGCTTATCAATTTCTTCTAACCCAAGTTTGTATTTATTATCCCATTCAACCATAATTAAATCCTCCATTTTTATTATTTAATTCATTATGCTAACTTAATAGTCAATTTTAATTATAATCTTGAATAAATAATATTTCTATAATATATTATATTTATTATGGAAATATTTACACCCCAGGGGTGGAAAAAATGTTCAATATGGAAAAAATTACACCCCAGGGGTGGAAAAAATGTTTGTTATGGAAAAACTTATAACTTTGAGGTAAATTATAATATAGTGATATACTACTATTTGGGAGATGATTGAATGGAATATACAGAAATCAACAAAACAAATCTTAAAGGATTGTCAAAAGTTGCATTAGGAACTTGGGCCATTGGTGGATCTGATTGGGGAGGTACTGATGTTAAGCAATCTGTTGCAACTATTAAGCATGCTTTAGATTTAGGTATTAATTTGATAGATACTGCTCCAGCTTATGGTAGAGGAGAATCGGAAAAAATTGTGGGAGAAGCAGTTAAAAATATACCACGAGATTCTTTTTATATAGCTACTAAAGTGGGATTGGATTGGTCTAAAGGTGATGGAAAGGTTTATCGTAATAATACGAAAGAAAATATCCTAAAGGAAATAGATGATTCTCTGCAACGTCTTAAAACAGATTATATAGATATTTATCAAATTCATTGGCCAGATCCTCTTGTACCTATTGAAGAGACTGCATTAACAATGAAAAGTCTTCTTGATGCTGGAAAAATTCGTGCTATTGGTGTAAGTAATTTTAGTTCTCTGCAAATGGAAACATTTAAGAAATTTGCTCCTATACACACAGTTCAGCCACCTTACAATATTTTTGAACAGGATTTCAAAAAAGATTTATTACCTTATGTAAAAAATGAAAATATTACAGCTTTGTACTATGGCAGCATTTGCCGTGGACTACTTAGTGGAAAAATGAAAGCTGATCGTAAATTTGATGGTGACGATTTACGTAATACTGATCCAAAATTTCAACCTAAGCGTTTTCCTAGTTACATTAATGCTGTGGAAGCTCTAGACAAATGGGTAAAAGAAAGTTATGGAAAATCTGTTATTAGTCTTGCCATTCGTTGGCTAATTGATCAACCTGTTTCTGGCATTGCATTATGGGGTGCTCGTCGTCCTGATCAATTGGATGCCATTAAAACTATTGATGGTTGGAAATTGAAAGAAGAAGATTATAAAACTATTGAATCAATTGTAAACAAGTATGTAAAAGAAGCCGTTGGTCCTGAATTTATGGCTCCACCTGCACGTACATTATAGTGAAGTGCTTAAATCAAGCTAACTTTCATATGTGAACATAAAAACACCGTAAAATTCTTCGTTGAATAATACGGTGTTTTTTAATATTTTACTTTTTTAATATTATAAGGCATCTTCAAAAAATAAACAAGTCAGTATGCTAGCCTATTTTAAATCCTACTGCGTCAACAGAACCCTCTGATAGCCAACTATCATTAGAACCTGTTTCCTTGTTGGATTCAAAATATTCGTCGCATCTTTGACTTCTTATTTATTTTCAGATGCCTAATGTATTTTCCTAAGCAGCATCATATTATTCTTCAATAAATTTCATCAATTCCTCATTAAATTTATCTTTCTGATCATAGAAGGAGGCATGACCGCTGTACTTGAATGGTACAAGCTTTGAATTTCTAATACTTTGTTTTTGTACCTCACCAAGTGAGAATGGAACAACCTTGTCATGAATGCCATGAATAATTAATGTAGGAACATTTATTGCCGCTAAATCAGAAAATAGTTCTTCACGTATCCAAGTATTTGCGATTGCAGCAGTTGCCCAGCCTGATGCTTGTAACCCTAAGTTTAGGAACCAATCGGCGAAGGGTTCAGTTATATGTTGAAAGAAAAATATATCACCAAAATCACTGAGCATTTTAGGACGATCAGCATATGTTGCCTGAATAATATTCGTTACAACTTCTGTATCTACACCGTAAGGAAAATTAGGACGTTTAATAAGGCTAGGGGCTGCTGCTGCAAAAAGGGCAAGCTTGGAGACACCATATTCTTTATGTCTACCCATATATCTGACAGCAATTGCTCCTCCTGTTGAATGACCTGCCAGTGTAAAATTTTTTAATCCTAAAGCTTTAACCACACCAAAAACATCGTCTGACAATCTATTGTAATCATATCCTGTAAAGGGCTTATCTGATTCACCAAACCCTCTTTGATCTATGCCAATACATCTGTATCCGCGTTTAGGAAGCTCATTAAACTGATACTCAAATAAATTATGGCTTCCAGGCCAACCATGTAGAAATACAATTGTCTTATTACCTTCTGGGTTGAGATCCTCTACATAAATTTTTACCTTCGGTTCTACTCCAACATAGTATCCCACCGAAATACCCCCAATATTTAAATAACTATATTGATATGTTATTCATATGGGTATGAATTTGTGAATGATTAAGGTGATTCTTCAACGGGAAAGAATTGCATCTATAGGATGAATAAGCAGCATAAGAGTGAATATTGATGAATTTGAAATGTTCTGTTATTATTATAGACAATATAATTACCAAAAATAAAGGAGCAGATATTTATGGATCTTTACAGAGAGTTGTTTTTAATGCAGCAAACTTATGCTACACTTTTTTCTCTTGCCAATAAGCTTCAGGTAAAAGGCGATCAATACCTTGGGAGCTTAACTTCAAGACAGCTTATGACAATGATTGCAATTTTCCATCTAGCGGAAGATGAAACTACAATGAATAATATTGCGAGAAAATTAGGTACCACTAAACAGAGTGTGAAACAACTTATAAGGATTATAGAAAATAAAGGTTATGTTATCACTGTACCCAGTAAACAGGATAAGCGTGCAGTTAATGTCAGAATTACGGAGTCTGGAAAACAGGTCATGATTGATTGCTCCGTAAGATCATTGAAGTTTTTTGCAGATCTTTTTAAAGATTTTACCACAGAAGAAATGGATATATTGTGGGGTCTGTTAAAAAAAATGTATCGGTTTGATGGTGAAGAGCAGGATGGTTTTGAAGAAGATGCTAATGTGGGAATGGAGGAAGGACTGAATGAGGATCAAATAAGAGAACTGAAGGAATTTGAAAGGAGAAGAAATCATTCTCAAAATGAAGAAAATAAAAATGAATAAATTGTCTCTATCTGTCTATAACTCTTCTAATATGAGCCTTTACATGGGGGATGGTAGCATCTTTAAAGGATACTACTATTTACCTAATGTAAGGCTTTTTTTATCTGATGACTAGCTACTGTAACACTTATGCCGCACTCGTTGAAAGTGATCCATGTAAAACCTAAGATTTGGTTCTCTGCTTGAAGTCAGTAAGATTTATTAATATTTTTTTCCAAAATATTCATAGTAAAATAGGAAAAACTAAATAATGAAAGTAACATTGAGGCACATTCAAATAAATAACTAGTCAGTTACTAGTCTATTTTGAATCCTACTACGTCAACAGAACCCTCAGATAGCTCACTATCCTCAGAACCCGTTTCCTTGTAGACTTCAAAATATCCGTAGCATCTTTGACTTACTATTTATTTTCATATGCCTTATTATGCATCTTATTTTATAGGGTATTTCGGATGTATACTTATTTAAAAATAGACAGTATATTGACTAAATTTAAACATTCTGTTATTATTCTTTTAGACAGTATAATGTCTAAAGGGGGATATTTATTATGAATAATATTGTTACAGTTAAAAATTTAGAAAAAAATTATCATACTAAAAAAGCCGTTGATGGAATTAATTTTGTAGTAAATAAGGGTGAAATTCTTGGGTTTCTTGGCCCTAATGGAGCAGGTAAAAGTACAACTATCAATATTTTGGCCACCATATTATCAGCTGATAAGGGTGAAATAAGCATATTGGGCTATGATTTAAAAAAAGATATAAATCCTATCAAACAGGGAATTGGAATCGTTCCTCAGGATTTAGCCATTTATGAAGAAATTTCTGCTGAAAAAAATGTGCGGTTTTTTGCAAGCCTGTATAACATCAAAGGAAAACAGCTGGAAAGCCAGGTAAAGGAGGCTTTGGAACTGGTAGCTCTTTATGATAAAAAAGATGATAAGCCAAAGACTTTTTCAGGGGGCATGAAAAGAAGATTAAATATCGCTTGTGGAATTGCACATCAGCCGCAGTTTATTATTATGGATGAACCCACGGTTGGCATAGATCCCCAGTCAAGAAATCATATATTGGAATCCATTAAAACCCTTAAAAAAAGAGGCGCAACGGTTATATATTCTACACACTACATGGAAGAGGTGGAAGCAATTTGTGATCAAATTATTATTATGAATGATGGAAAGATTATTGCAGAGGGTACAAAAGAAGAATTAAAGAAGAAAGTGAATGATGAAATCACCTATTCCTTTAGTATGAAAAATTTAAATAAATTAAGTGATAAGCAGTTTTATGAAATTGATGGTGTAACAAAAGTTAAAATATCTGAAAATACCATTGAGATAACTAACGAAAAGTTAAAAGACAATCTCAATGAAATTATATCCAAAGTAACAGCAAAGGGCTGTAAAATTGAAAACATGAGCAGTAAAGAGGCATCTTTAGAAACTGTATTCTTAGAATTGACTGGAAGAAATCTAAGGGATTAGGAGGGAGCATATGAATTTTATAAAAATAGTTAAATTTGATTTCATGAATATCCTTAGAAACCCAATGCTGTTAATTTTGAATACTGTATTTCCATTAATACTCATTGGGGTCATAGGTTTTGTCACAAAGGGTGGTTATGGTGCAGGAAGTGTAAGCTCCTATGATTATTATGGAGTCACCATGATGATTTTTACAGCGTTATTGATTGCTATGACAGCTACCAATACCTTCATGGAGGAAAAGGTTAAAAGAGGGAATACACGCATCACCTATGCACCAGTTTCGAAAACGGAAATATATCTATCCAAATTGATTTCTACTTATATTTTGGGTACGGTTTCATACAGTGTCATATTGTGTGTAGGACAATATCTTTTTCATATTAACTTTGGAGGTAAGAATATTTTATATATTATGTTGTTAATCAATATATTGTCGCTATTTGGATGTTCTTTAGGAACTATGTTTTGCTGTATTTTCAAAAATGAAGAAGCAGCAAATTCGGTGATGCAGATTCCAATATTATTGTTCGTTTTTTTTGGTGGTATCTTTTTCCCGGTAGCTAGTCTTGGAAAAATCGTGGAGACAATATCATATATATCGCCAGTGAAGTGGATTACAGAATGTGCCTTTAAGGTTATTTATGATAATGACTTCAGCATATACCTACCCACACTTGCCATTGTGTTGTTTGGAGCTATAATTTGTATCATAATATGTGAAATCATTTTTAAACCGGAGGAATATGTATAATGAATGTAATTAATCTATTGAAAAATAATTTAAACAGGATTTTAACCCAAAAGGCCATCATTATAGTGGCAGTGGTAGTTGTACCGATTATGATCGGAGTGGCTGTGTTGTTTTCTGGAAAAACTGACATGAAGGCACATATTGCCTTGGTTTCAAATAATCCACAGAACATTCCTAAAAATGATAGGATTCAAATTGACGTAATGAATAAAAAACCAGCTACGTCGAAGCTGCTTTTAGGTAAATATGCTGCTATTGTGGAAGAAAAAAATAATGGAACCTATGATATAACAACTATAAAAAATAAAGCTGATAAGAAAGTCATAGAAAACTTTTTTAAATTGGGCAAAATTTCGGAAAGTGATCATAATAAAGGGGCGCAAAGAGGCACTGGAACGAACATTTTAGGATTTATTCTAATGATCATTTTAATGCAGGGGGTTGCATTGATTACACTTTATCCAGAGGATAGAACACTAAAAACATTTAGACGGATATTAACAGCACCAGTAAGTGAAAAGCAATATATTTTTGCACAGGGAATCTTTACTTTTTTATGTATTTATATACCTACCTATTTGTCAATTGCTATTACAAAGTTGTGTTTTGGCATAGAAATCGGATTTAGTCTTGGAATGCTGGCAATATTAATTGGGATTCTTTGTGCTCTCTCAACGGCACTTGCTTTATTTATTGCATCAGCAATAGAGAGTAACATATCTTTAGTGGCCAGTGCAATTTATATCATAACTTCTATATTAGCAGGCTGTTTCTATTCTTTTACGGGGGATAATAAAGTTCTTGATACCATTTGCAATATCCTCCCGCAAAAGGCATATATGACACTGAGTCAGGGTATAGAAAATGGAAATGGTATATTAAAATTTACAGGACAGCTTATATATTTACTTATTTGGATCGTTTCACTCTGGCTCTTAGGAAGTCTTATTAGTAAGAGGAGAATGAAGGAAGGTGTCTATTAAATCATAAACTTATTTGTATTTAAATCCTCCCTCTACAAATTCATATTTATTGAATTGTTTACATCGTTCATATGCCGCATTGTATTACTAGTGCATTTTATTAGAAAAGGGTGAAACAACCTTTTCTTAGTTGAAAGTGGACAGTTAAAAACCAGTTATGAGTTAAGAATTAATAGTTAATAAGGCTTTTTCTACACTATGCTACGAAAAAAGTTTAAAAACTAAGAAATTAACATTGGCTAAAATTACACCCCAGGGGTGTAATTTTAGCCATCTATTGGAATTTTTTCATAGTATAATGGAGGAAAAATCTTCATCACGCTCAACTTTCAACTCTTAACTCTCCACTGTCTTTTTAATTCGTCCTATCTCACGTGGTTTGAATTAATTACCCATAATTTTACCATATAATTTAAATATATTCAGTACAATATTTATCTGAATGTAGAAAGGTTAATTATTTCACACTACATTATTCAATTCTTAAATTCCACTTATGTCTATCCTATCTAGTTCGCCATTTATTCAAAATTAGATTCTAAAAACAAGGGATTCTTCATGATATATTTTTACACAGAAGTTCTTACGGATTATTTAAATAGATAATGAAGTTTCCAATAAAATTGGATATAATATAGGTAAGATAGATGTGAGATAGTAATGTGATGAGAAATTGGAAAAATTTACACCCCTGGGGTGTAAATAATGGAAGGGGAGTGGTAAAACAATGTGCAGATTAAATCCAAAAGTAGATTTTGCGTTTAAAAAACTGTTTGCAAGTCCGGAAAATAAAGATTTATTGATATCCTTCATAAATTCAATGCTTTCAGAACATGAGCAGATTTCTGATATACAATTAAAAAATCCCTATAACATAGCGAATTATAGAAAGGGTAAAATGACCATACTGGATATAAAAGCAGTGGACGAAAAAGGGGTATGGTATGACATAGAAATGCAGCTGGCAGAGCAGAGTTTCTATGATAAAAGGGCCTTTTACTATTGGGCAAAGGTATATTCAGATCAGATAGAAAGTGGAGATGATTTTGAAACCCTAAGAAAAACTATAGCTATAAACATACTGGATTTTAATTATATAGATGAAGAAGATTTTCACAATGTATACAAGGTATTCAATGAAAAGAGTAAAAAGGAATTTTCAAATATATTTGAAATGCATTTTATTGAATTAAATAAATTTAAAAAAGACTATAAGAGTTTAAGTAGTACACTAGACAGATGGGTAACTTTTTTAAATAGAGCTTATGAAATAGATGTCAATAAAATACCAGAAGAATTAGCCTTGGATAAGGAAGTGAAAAGGGCTATTGAAAAGCTTGATATTATGTATCTTGATAGTGAAGAAAGAGAAATATATGAAAATGATTTAAAGGCTATGAGAGATTATAAGGCTGAACTCAAAACTGCAGAGAGAAAAGGAAGAGAGGAAGGAAGAGAAGAAGGGAAAATTGAAGTTGCAAAAAGCCTTCTGAAAATGGGATTAAGTATAGAACAAATAGCAGCAGGAACTGGTCTTACTGTTGAAGAAATTAGAAAATTGAGACTATAATCTTATGGTGCTTCATCTAGGGTACGGGGTGATTATCAAATAATTTTCACACAGTTATTTGATAATCTAAATGTAATAAGGCATCTTCAGATAAATAACTAGTCAGTATACTAGTCTATTTTGAATTATACTACGTTAACAGAACCTTCTGATAGCATCACTATCATCAGAACCTGTTTCTTTGTATATTTCAAAATATACGTCGCATCTTTGACTTGTTATTTATTTTCACATGCCTAACTAGATATTATATAATAAAGGAAGAAATAATTAGATTTGGGGTGATTTTAAAATGAGTATTTCATCAATTTCTTTTACATCGAATAGCGTAAGCGTAGTGAATAGCACTAGTGATAGCAATGTACTTAGTAAACAAGCATTAGATATTCAGAAAGAGATACAACAAGAAAAGGTAAGTAAAGACGATGAAAAGATAAAACAGTCTAAAATTAGTCAACTACAAGCTCAGTTACAACAAATTCAAAGTGAAATTCAGCAAAAACAATCTCAAAGTACAAATCAAACTTCTAGTCAACAGGTGCAAGCATCAAAAAGTGTTGATAATAATTTAAATACATCAAAACAGAGTTATTCTGATAATATATTGGATACATTTGCTTAATAGTAATATGATGAAGACTAGTCATTACCAGCCTTATTATAGTCTAAAGCAGGATTTTAACTCCTGCTTATTTTTTTCTAATGTCCACACTTATAAAAATTGGAAAAAATTACACCCCTGGGGTGCGATAAGTTCCAAAAATGGAATAAATCATACTACAGCGGTTCAATAAACTAAGTCGGATTATGTCCAAATATTGGGTATAATCTGACTTCTTTTACTTTTATACTGATTAGTGATAAAATTATAAGTGAAATGAGGTGTAAAGAATGATACTTTATCATTTCTCAAATGGAAGGTACAATAAAATAATTCCCAAATCAGCAGCAAAAAGGCAGCTAGCTGAAGGGAAGACAACAAGAGAAAAAATAACGATTTTAACTACCAATCCCCATATGTTCTATGAAAATGACAATGGAGATAACTTTTTTAAATATAGATATATTGTAAAGCTGGATGGAAATGATCCTTACTTACATGCTGACGATAAATTCAATGGTATGATGGAAAAGTATAATAAAGCCTTTAATTCCAAACGTTCTGCATTTAAGTGGTTCTTCTATGAGAATCCACTTGAGTATACTTCTATATCAGAATGGGATAAAGAGTTAAGTAAATTCAAAATGGAATAAAAAATTATTCAGATTACAAATGTTCGCCTTTAGATGCTGCTTTACATAAAGCAAGTACAAATAAGTAAACTGCAGTTATAAAAGAACCAATAAAAATAACCATTATAATCACCCCTTTAGTTTTATTATAGACAGCTTGTCTAGAAGGTATACCGCTAGTGTCTATATATTTACTATAGATAAATTATAATGGTTATTAACTTTATAGGTATTAACGAGATTTTAAATTATAGTAAACATTACTTCAAATTCATTTCAAATATCAATGAATCTTATTTAGTAGAATTTGTACTCACACTAAGGTTAGATGAATTGTTCATGGATGTGGTGCTGTTATCGCATAAGCTGGTAAAGATCAGCCATATTATCTGTATTAGCTCCCACTCTAAGAAACACGCAATGTTAATCGATTTTATAATATTTAAGTTGAATGGAAAAATTTGCACCCCAGGGGTATAATGAATGTTAAATATGGAAAAAATTACACCCCTGGGGTGTAATATATAATAACTATTGAGGTGATATTGTGAACAAAATAAATAGAAATGATCCTTGTCCATGTATGAGCGGTAAAAAATATAAAAATTGTTGCATAGGTAAGGATTTTTTAGAAGAATTAGAAAAAGAAAATCTAAAATATTATGATGAAGAATACATACTTAGTGAAATAAAGAAAGAAAGCCAAGCTTTTAATATATTTTACGAAAATGAAAGACAAAACATTAAGAGGGAATTACTGTGGCTTAAAAAGACCATCAATTCAGGGGCAAATATGTCTTATGGAACATTACCCTTTATAGATAATAATCCCTATTGCATTGCAGTAAAAAATGCACCAATACTATTAGAGGAGTCCTTTGAGGCTGCCCATGAACTTCAACGTATAATTTGCCTTGAAGAGAGCTTTAAAATTGTAAAATTTAAAGAAGATGCAATAGGTCATTATAGTAGTATTCTCTGTAGAGTTATTAATGATATGATATATGATTCAATGATCGATAACAGGCTCATTAAATATGGATTTAATTTAAATGATCATTACGAAAAAGATGATGAAATTCAAATTAAAACCATAGGAGTTCAACCAATTGAAAGTCTTTCACCAGAGCAGGTAGTATTTATTACTACTCTATATGTGAAGAAAACTTTGGATTTGAGAAATATTTATCCTAATATTAAAGATGAAGAAGTGGAATTTAATAAATGGATAATTAAGAACTATAGTGGACTTGTACCATTTTCAAAAACTATATTAAAATTCGTTGAAGAAGTAGGATATGATACTCCAGCGAAAGTAGAGACTATTTTCAATAATATGATTAATGCATTGAAATTAGAGGAAGTATTGACTATAGATTATATATAAGAGCCTAAATTTAGGCTCTTTTTTATAGGTTAATGTTTTATAGTTTAAGCTAAAACACTTCTTTCTTCTTTCAATTTAAAGATTTCTTCAACTGCTTTTTTATAACCACCAGCTTTTCTAAAAGAATGGCTTATCTTTTTAATATTTTCAAGATAGCTTGGATCAGTTAAAACCTTTTCCACAGAATCTTTTAAAATTTCTGGAGTAAGCTTGTCTTTATCAAGAGAAATAGCTGCTCCAAGTTCTGCAGATCTTCCTGCCATATAAGGCTGATCTGCACTTATAGGTATTGCTACAAAAGGTATATTATTATACAGTAAGTCACTGGTACTATTCATTCCAGCATGAGTTATGGCAACATCGGTATATTTTAAAATTTCTGATTGGGGAACATAGTTTTGTACAATGAAATTTTTAGGTATATCAAATTGAGATAAATCTACATTGTATGCAGCCATAACTACAATAGCATCAGTATTAGCAAAGCTTTTAAAGAATATATCATATAGTTTACTATTAGTATTATTAAATACTGTACCAAGTGAAATATAAATAACTTTCTTTCCTTTTAATTTTTCAAAGGGAAAATCTAAATTCTCTTTTCTATCATATATTGGTGGACCTATAAATTTAAAACTATCATCATAGTATTCCATATGTGAAACAAAATATTTAGAAGTATATGCAATATTTATATCACCTTTATTAAAAAATAAACTAAGTATTTCATCAGGCATTTTTACATTATAAGTTTTCTTTAAGTTTTCAGATACTCTTTTATAATTAGCTATAGCCGGATGATTTTTCATTAAATCTTTATCCATTAAATATTTATTTTGAGCCATAAGTTCTTTTGGGGTAGCAAATACTGCAAAGGACGAAATAGAAGGAATTTTTAGTATTTGGGCAATAATATTTCCAAAAGGGAACATAGCAGCATAAGCAACGTAATCAAATTTTGTATCTTTAATTTGATATAAAATATCTTTTATAACTTCTTCACTGGAATTAAGAAGTTCATTTATATGATTTAAGAATTCGTTAATATTCATTTCTTTAGTAATAGTATGTTTTTTTGTAAGAGGATTGGATTCTCCTTTGTAACTTTTAAATAGAGCTCCTGTACTTTCTATTTTTTCTTTAAAGTCTTCTGAACAAAAATAAGTCACTTCTTCTCCTCTTTTTGTTAATTCATTTACTAATCCCAATGTAGGATTAACATGGCCATGAGCTGAAAGGTTTAAAAAAAGTACTTTTGACATATCTTCACATCCTTACCTTATTTTTATATGTGTATTTTACTACAATGATATTTATTGTCAATTTAGAATATGGATGTATACGGTTAAAATTTGTGAATAAATTGGTAAATATATATTAACAATTATGTAACCTAAGTGAATTTGATTCCAATCTTCAATGATTTTAATGCAGCAACTTTTATTTCAGAAATATATTAATGTTATTTCTAAAATTTTCTCATAAGTAACTCTACTTTCAAAAAACCTAGGATTGTGAACTGCCCCCTGTCTACTTGACAGGGGGCAGTTCATAGCTATCTTAGGTTTAATTTTATACATTTATAGATATTAAGTTTAGAATTTAATTTCTTCTGTTTCACCACTAAATGAATATATAGTAGCGTTTACCTCAGTAAAATAAAGTACTTCAAAAATATCATCATCTGCTTTGTACATATAAAGATTTTTAGTGGGAAATGGGCTTTGATAGTTATTTATAATTTATGTGAAAAAACACTGCGTTTTGGAGAATTAAAACGTAAAGTTCCAGGTGTTACACAAGCTACACTTACAAAGCAACTACGTATTCTTGAACAGTATGGAATGATTAATAGATATGTGTATGCAGAAGTGCCACCGCATGTGGAATACTCTCTTACTAAGATTGGAGAAGAGTTCATTCCTGTATTACAACAATTTGAAGTCTTTGGAAATAAATATATAGATTTTTTAAAAGAAAAATATTAATCGTATTTCTGTTAAATGGAAGAAATTGAACCACTGGGGTGTAGGAAATGTGATTTATGGAAAAAATTACACCCTGGGAGTGGGTTACACATAAGTATAATACTGAAAATAAAAGGAATCTTTTAGAATAAAGCCTAGACCACAAATTAAGATTATGATAATAAAGAGGATTTTTTTAATTCCTTCTAGAACTATATGAATTATTAACCTATAAATTGAAAGAAGGTGAGTTTTAGCGAGAGACTTCCAATTATTATATGTTACATTCTCTCACTGAAGATAAAGATGAATAAAAAACTTATTATTCTACTATTGGTAGCGGCAGGTTCAATTGGAGCAGTATTACCAACTACAAATACCTATGCAGCTGCTGGAAATGAAAGCGTAATTTCTAATACAGTAAATACTTTGGCAGCAGTAAAAGTTACCTCATATACAGCAGCTAAGACAAAGGCTAAACCAGCACCAAGTCTACAACCACTGACATGTATAGATACTCCATCTTCTGGATTCAATGTAAATAAGAATTTTAATGTGAATGGCTGGGTACTCAATGGTTCTGGAGTAAAGCAAGTTCAAGTCTATGTTGATAATAGATTAATTGGAAATGCTTCTATTGGCAGATTTAGACCAGATGTGGCCAAGGTATTTCCAAAGTACAACAATAAGAACAGTGGATATTTATTGACTATACCTAAAAATAAAATTTCTGCAGGAAACCACACAATAACAGTTAAATCAATGGGCAATGATGGAGTAGTAACTAGTAAATCTGTTAAAATATCAAAGCCAAAGGATTTATTATACATAGATTCACCACAGCAGGGTCAGCATGTTAAAAATAGCATAATTGTATCAGGTTGGGCCTTGAGTATTGAAAATATGAGGCAAGTAAAGATATCAATAGATAATAAATTTGTAGGAAATGCTACCATAGGACTAAGTAGAGCTGATGTAGCTAAAGCATATCCAGTATATCTTAAGGGTAACAGTGGTTTTAGGTATAATTTAAATGTGTCCAAGCTATCAAAGGGTAATCACACTATAACAGTCACTGCCATTGATGTCAGTGGAAATAGCGTATCTTCAAGTAAGACTATATCTACAGCAGAGGTAAAATCAGTTGTTACTTTATCGAATAAGGTATCTACAACAAAAGGACAAGCTATAATAAGCTATGCTGAAAAGTTTAAAGGAGTTAAATATGTTTGGGGAGGAGAGAGTCCCAGCGGATTTGATTGTTCAGGATTTACAGAGTACGTATACAATCATTTTAGTGTAAAGCTTCCTCATAATGCAGCGGAGCAGTATGGTTATGGAAAGTCAGTGAGTAAGAGCAGCCTGCAACCAGGTGATTTAGTTTTCTTTGGGAAAACAGCTAGCAGCATATATCATGTAGGTATATACATAGGAAATGGTAATTTTATAAATGCACCTAAACCAGGAGACAAAGTAAAAATAACAGCACTCCGTTATATGCCTGATTATTATGGGGCAAAGAGAATAACAATTAAGTAAGGATTAAATGGAAAAAATTACACCCCTGGGGTGTAAAAAAATATGGGTTATGGAAAAATTTCCAATAGTCTTTAAAGGTAAGTTAAATCCATTTTTATAGATTATATTTTGAATATAAGTTGAAAAGGGTATATAAAATATATTAAAATATAATTAAAACTAATAAAAATAGGATAAAGTTAATTAAAGTTAATAAAAACATATTAAAAAGTTTAAAATATAAGATATGGGATATAATTTTAATAAAAGTTAGTGGAGGGAATGTATTATGAGAAAATTATTGGCTGAAAAAGTATTTAAGCCGGGCTCATTTCCGGAATACACTTATATATCACGAGTATCCCCTGAAATTAATGTTAATTATGAAACTAGATTAAAACAAGCATTAAAGATATCAGGTTTTTTGACATCAATAGTAGGACCTTCAAAAATGGGTAAGACAGTTCTTTGTGAAAAAGTTATAGATTTGAAAGATTTGGTTGAGATACAAGGAGGAGATTTTTCATCTTCTAATGATTTTTGGAAAGTGCTAGCTCAAAAAGTTGGTATATCAGTTGAAGGTGAATATAGCGAAACTCATAGTAATTCAAATGGTAAATTAACTAAAAAATTAAGTGAGACACAAAGATATATTACCAGCAAAGATAGAGTTATTGATTATTTTAAGGAGAATGAATTGGTTCTAGTTTTAGATGATTTTCATTATGCACCAGAAAATGCTCAGGTATATATTGCACAACAGTTAAAAGATGCCATAAGAAGAGAATTTAAAGCTATTATAGTATCACTACCACATAGAGCTGATGATGCTATAAGAAAAAATGCAGATCTGAGTGGCAGGCTAAGTTTAATTAACATTGAGCCTTGGAATGAAGAAGAATTAAAACAAATTGCAATAAAGGGATTTAAAAAATTAGAAGTAGAAATATCAGATGAAGTTGCCTTAAATATAGCAAAAGAAAGTCTTACATCCCCACAATTAATGCAGTATATATGTCTTAGTCTATCAACCATATTAGATTTAGATAATGAATGTACAAGGAGAATAGTTGATTTTTCAAAACTTGAAGAAAGTTATAAATTTACTACTTTAAATTTTGAATATAAAGATGTTATAAAGACATTAAAAGAAGGACCTAATACTAGAGGGAAAGGAAGACGCCTTTATAAGATTAAGACAGGGGAATCTATAGATGTATATGGTTTAATCGTAAAGGCCATAGCTGAGAATCCACCTATAATGGGATTATCCTTAGATGAAATAAAAAAAAGAATTGATGATTTAATAATAAGTTCTATAGATAAGCTTGATAAAAGAAAGATTAAAGATGCTTTAATTCAGCTTCAGAGTATTGTAAACGAAAAGGAGGCAATTTATCAAGTATTTGAATGGAAAGACAATATACTATATATTTTAGATCCATTATTTTTATTTTATTTAAGATGGGGTAGTCATTAAATATTATTAAACCAATATTTCCTCTGGTAAGATTAGAGGTTTCAAATGATACTGGATATAATTCTGTAAGATATGATATTTATATAGATGAATATGATGTAGTTATAGAAGTAAAATGTAGCAGAAATAGTATGACGGAAAGAACTATTGAAGAGGAAATTGGTTCGGATATTTATCATTATCAAACAAAAAATGTATTTTTCTTTATATACGATAAAGATAAGATAATAAAAAATATTGATGCATTTATAAAATCATATACTAAGAATGAGAATAATTTTGATAAGAATGTTGATGCAATTGTTATTCAGCCAGTGTTATTATAGATAATGTTGGTATTGAAATAATAAAATCATACCCCATTGGTGCAATAAATGAAACTATTTCCATTTATTCGCACCCCTGGGGTGTAGAAAATGTGATTTATGGAAAAAATTACACCCCAGGGGTGAGTTGCATACTACTTCAAATCCCCTTCAAATATAAACTGATGAAGATCGGCTACATTCTTAGCTTTATCCCAGCCTAAGAAATACACACCATTAATGTATTTGCTATAGCTATAACCAGATTTATCTTCTGGAAGCCTAAATTGGTCAATAGTTCTGATCTTATTAGTTATTACATAAGAAGTATCTGCAAGGATGTCTGTTTTTGATAGTGAAGTTTCCACATCAGGGAAAATAGTATCAAGGGCTGTAGAGGCATCGGTAATGCTCATGGAAGATAGTTTACTGAAAACTTGAGTTAAAACAGCTCTCTGCCTTTCCGTTCTCTGAAAATCCTGTCTTCCTACGTATCTTATTCTAGAATAACCTAAAGCTTGTACACCGTTTAAATGCTGCATGCCGCCTTCAGTTAATAGCTTAGGAGTTACTCCTTCAAGTTTTGCCACTTCTCTTATGTAGCCATTAGCAACGTCTACCTCAGAGGAAGATATATTCATATCTATACCACCAACGGCATCTACAATTTTATCAAAATGGGTAAAGTCTACTTTTACGTAGTCTTTAATGTTCATGTCAAAATTACTGTTTATGGCTTTGATGGCATATTGACCGCCGCCGTTTTTACCTCCACCTTGTTTATAGATAACATTGATTCTGTCCTGAGTGGTACCTTTAGTAGCGCCTTCTCCCTGAATATTATCTATGAGCATATCTCTCATTAGTGAAGTGATTTTTATTTTATTGTGAGCTTTATCAACACTTAGAATCATTATGGAATCTACAAGACCTGGATCAGTTTCAGGATCACGACTGTCTGCACCCATAAGTAGTATGTTAGTATAATTTTTATCAACATCTTTACTAGTATCAGTATTAAACTGCTTTGTATTTATACCAAGATCAGAAGGCTTGTCTGATATCTTTGTAATTTTGATTTTTGATAGTTTACTGTTTATGTATAAATAACTGCCTCCACCTATGATAGCAATAACTACAAGTACTATTATAATGGGAATAAATATTTTCTTCTTTTTCATTATGTTCCTCCAAAGTTTATTTTGTATAAGATTCACTAAGGTATATTATATATTTTTATTGAAGAATATGCCAGTGGGGGAAGGAAATTTAAGGAATAGTTAATATGGGGATAGCAGCATATTTACCTAAAGTAACTGAATAAAATAAAAAAAGCACTCCTTAAAGGGTGCTTTTTTATTATAAACCATTGCTATATTCCCAAACTAGCTTACACCTATAAAACATCTGTCTTGGCAATAATTAAGTCAGCTTCACTATCTTCAATAGCGCCTATAGCTGATAATTCTTTAACTAACAGTCTCATCAATACCCTGTTTCTTTTATTTATAGTAATAGTTGTTTTTATAGTTGTATCTGTATTCTCCATAATATAATCCTCCATATCTTCTTATAATAATTATTTACAATTAGAGGAGTTTTATACCATGTATACGTTTATAAATACAAGATTTTATAAAAATTCAAATCCTTTTCATAGCTTTCATTATGTAAAACCATTCACGTCAAATAACAGTATAATATAAACATAAGCATTACAAATGTAAATAAAGATATAATTATTAATACTTTTTTCATTTTATCGCCTCAATATGCTATGAGTATTCACAAATTATTAATACATTATTCACATAATATCATATTGAATTTCACCATACAAGTATTTTATAAAAAATTAAGACCAAATCTAGAAATACTTTTTAATTGGATTATATCAACTTTTGAGTAATATAGTATTTAAATTCACAACTAGAATATCAATGAAGCTTACTTAGTCGGAATTTGTACTCCAACTAAGTTTAGATGAATTATCCAGGAACGTGTTGCTGTTATCCCCGCCTTATAGAAAAGCAGAGTGCAGTGGAGTGTTACAGCGGCTAGTTATCGGATAAAAAGGATTTAGAAATTAATCTAAATCCTTAAAAGTATTTATTCAGTTATCACTTATATTTATAAAGAAATCTACAGATAATTAAGTATTTTTGTTAAATTTTTTTCTGTACATGAAAAATTACCTGTTATATTAGGATTGTTTACAAATGTAGGTCCTATTAGTATTTTCACTACTTCATTATAATTACCATCTATTTCAGATATGATAGTATTAGTAAAATTTGAAGAATTATTAATTCTCTGTGCACTTATTGTTATTAAGTGATTTTTATAACTAATAGGAACTTGGATATAATCTACAATAGGGATTTTACCATCTTCTGATATCCTTTTTTCTAGTGTATTTAATATTGTTGCTTTACCTATACACTGGGAAACATTTTGAATAACTTTTCTAATATCATTTTGATTTCTTATAAGCATAAATTCTCCCTTCAATATTTAATCATTATGATAAATTATATGATTTATAGTATGATAATTATTATCTAATATATATTAAATGAAGCTATTTTCACATTTATTTTATATCCATTAACTTTTATATATAAATTATACAATACTATTTGTGATAAGTTCCCTGTCATTTACAAACTGTAAAGATATAATTATAATGTAACTATTGTGATAAGGCACATTCAAATAAATAACTAGTCAGTATGCCAGTATATTTGACTTACTATTTATTTTCATATGCCTAAATAAACTTAAAAATTAAAATTCTAGTAATAAAGTTAACAATATTAACTATAAATTATAAAATGTATTACCATAATTGTTCTATAATTGAAGCAAGTTCTTAATTCAGGTGGGGATTCTTTTACCCTATCTGAATTTTAGAACTGCGAATGCATGGCTTACTTGGCGTTGGCCTCCCACTTGAAGAAAAGTAGAGAGCCCAAATTTTAATTTGGTGCGAATCACTTTCGCAGAGTGCAAGCAGAGAACCAAAATCTTCTTTTTGATTTTGTGTGAATCGCTTTCACAGAGTGCGTTGGAGACTTACACCAAGTTAGTCCGGTTAAAAGTAATATAAGATAAAGGGATATAAACTTAAGAGGGGAAATGTAAAATGAAAATAGTTGTAGCAGGGACTGGATATGTAGGACTAGTAAGTGGAGCTTGCCTATCAGAGGTAGGCCATAATGTAACTTGTGTAGATATTGATGAAAAGAAAGTTCAACTTATGAAGGATGGAGTTTCTCCAATATATGAACCGGGTTTAGATGATATATTAAAGAGAAATTACAGCGAGGGTAGACTTGATTTTACTACGGATTATAAAACTGCATATAGTGATGCAGATGTAATATTTATAGGGGTAGGTACTCCTGAAAAGGCAGACGGATCGGCTAATCTAGACTATGTATATATAGTGGCAAGACAAATTGCACAAAATGTAACTAAGGATTGCTTAGTAGTAGTTAAATCCACAGTGCCTATAGGTACTAATGATGAAGTGGAAGAATTCTTAAAAGATAATTTAGTTAATGATGTAAATATAGAAGTAGCATCCAACCCAGAATTCTTAGCTCAGGGTACAGCAGTTAAAGATACACTTCATGCAAAGCGTATTGTGGTAGGAGTAGAATCTGAAAACGCAAAGAATGTTATGAAAGAGATTTATAATAGATTCAATCAACCTATTGTAGTTACGGATAGAAGAAGTGCAGAGATGATAAAATATGCATCAAATGACTTTTTAGCATTAAAGATTTCCTTTGTAAATGAAATTGCAAATCTTTGTGAACTGGTAGGTGCAAATATAGAACACGTAACAGAAGGCATGTCTTATGATCCACGTATAGGAGATAAATTCCTAAAAGCAGGAATTGGATACGGTGGTTCTTGTTTCCCTAAGGATACAAAAGCACTTCACTGGTTAGCTGATGGCTGTGGATACGAGGTAAAAACAGTTAAAGCAACTATAGACGTTAATGAGAATCAAAAATTCAGGCTAATAAGAAAAGCAAAGCAAAGATGCAAAATATTAAGGGGACTAAAGGTGGCAGTACTTGGACTGACTTTTAAGCCTGGTACAGATGACTTAAGAGAAGCACCATCTATTCCAAATGTAAAAATGCTTTTACAAGAGGGAGCAGAAGTAGTTGCCTATGATCCAGTAGGAGAAGATAACTTTAAAAAGCTATTTTCAGAGCAGGAGATAACTTATGTACAAGACCCAAAAGAAGCTCTAAAGAATGCGGATTTAGCTTTTCTTTTCACTGAGTGGAAAGAAATCACTGGATTAAAATTAGATACTTATAGAGAATTAATGAAAAAACCTGTAATATTTGACGGCCGTAATTGTTATAGATTGGAAGAAGCCAAGGAAGCAGAGGTTGAGTATTATTCAATTGGAAGACCGGTGGTGAAGTAGTCAGTATGAATTTTGGAATTCTTTAGAAACAAGGGACTGTTGTACTAAGTTCTTAGTGCAACAGTCCCTTGTTTTTCAAATCTCCATAAAATATAATCAATATCCTATCCAAAGAAAAAATTAAGAATAAGCAAGGCAATAAGTCCTGTAAAGCAGGCTAGGGTTGAGGTAACAGACCAGACTTTCATCTGTTCCTTAATGTCTTTTATTCCAATGGATTCATTGATAACCCAAAAATAGGAGTCATTAAAATAAGAAAATAGCATTGAACCAATACAGGCAGCTAGTGCCGCAAAGGTAGGGTCAATATGAAGGCCTGGAACCATTGGTGCTGTTACAGAAGCGGCAGTCATTATGGCAACAGTTCCTGAACCTTGTACAAGTCTTAGTAAACAGGAAATAATGAAGGGGAGAAGTATTGGTGGAATGCTGGTTTTTGAGATCCCCAATGCAATAAAATTACCAAGTCCGCTGTTTTGAATAATCATTCCAAGGGCGCCACCACCTCCGACTAAAAGAATTAATTTTCCACTGGCTTTAAGTCCTTCTTCCATGGCATCTAAGGTTTCACCTTTTGAAAAACTTTTGGTAAGACCTAAAATGGCAATTAACAGGCCCAGTGCCAGTGCAATTATAGGAGATCCTACAAAGGAAAAAATTGAGGCTATAATATTCCCTTTAAAGTTTAAGGATTTTAAAACAGTGCTTAACAGTATCAATAATATGGGTATTAAAACTGGCGCAAAGGACAAGAAAGGTGAGGGTAATACTTTATTTTCACCTTGACCGTCAGCAGTGTCAGCAGTATCATCAGTAGTTTCATCTTCCTGAAAAGTGATTTTTTCTTCAGGTCTTATCCAGCCATCCTCAGTTTCATTAGGTAATTGATATATCTTATTTCCTAAATATTTTGCATAGGTAATTATAACGCATAAAATTGGAATTGCAATGATAGTACCAAATAACATGAATCTGCCTATGTTGGCATTGAGAATTCCAGCGGCGCCTATAGGACCAGAAGCAGGGGGAACTAGGGCATGGCTCATTAGAAGTCCGCCAGCTAAGGCTATTCCTAGGGAAACTACAGATTTACCTGTCTTTTTAGAAAGGCCCTTAACTAGAGGTGACAAAATAATAAAACCAGAGGTACAGAATATTGACAGGGAAGTTACAAAACCGGAGGCTGCCAAGGCCTCTTCTTCCTTTTTGCTGCCAAACAGCTTTATAAAGCTATTTGCCATTACTTTTGTAGCACCGGATACTTCCAAAAGCTTTCCAAGCATAACTCCAAAACCAATAATAATACCAATGCTGCTTAGAGCATTTCCAAAGCCCTTTGAAATTGACTCTACCACCTTTTGTTGATCCATTCCTCCTAGGATTCCCATGGTGACAGCAGCAATAATTACGCCTAAAAATACATGCACTTTAGTTTTAGTAATTAGAAATATAAGTAAAGACATACCAATAATTAATCCAAGTATCATTTGGATTCCTGAACTCATTTTAACTACTCCTTTTCAATATTGATATATTTAAGCCCTGTTACTGTATTCAGTAGAGGTTTTGGTTTTAAGATAATTGATGCAGACACTTAAAGTGTCTTTGCTGCCTACTAAGCCTCCTTTTGTTATTATAGGTTTATTGTCAAAAACTCCGCCTATTACTCTGCCGTAGATAGCCAGTGGAATAACTTCATCTTTTACATCTATGCCATCTGCCTTTATTTTGTTGCAAAAGTCTTCTGTAACATCACCACCGGAAGTATAGACACTTCCAATTTTATTTCCCAGATTTTCAATTACAAGATAAAGTATTTCAGCAATAGCACTGGTTATTAAATTGGAGCACTGCTTCTTATTGAGATTATAATTTTTTTCTATTTCAACAAAATCCAGTACATCTTTTTCATCAGTTGTAGTAGTAATAATTAAAATATTGTAATTAGCTTCTCTATTAACAATTTCATTAACAATCCTGTTTATTTCCTCAGACTTCTTATTCTCCTGAAGGAAATTTAGTGTATTCGTTTTCATGATTAGCGGATTATATTTTACTTTAAGATAGTTTATCTGTTCCCTTGTAAGATTACTAGCACTTCCAATACCGCATAATACTTTTTCACGGGTCTTCAATTTTTCGTCTTTTTTATAGTACATATTTGCGGCAGCGGCAGTAAAAGGACCGGGATCTACGGATATGAATTTAACTTTGCTTTCCACAGAAGCTTTGGCAATTTCATTGATATCGTTATTAGTGCAGGCATCAATGACAATAATTCTATTCTTATGCTGTGCATTTTTTAGTATTTCCTGTTTTATAACATCAGATCCCTTAAGCACTTTGTCTAGAGGTATAAAACCTATCTTATATTTACTCTGTTTTTTTACTATTTCAGTAATCTTAGAGGTGTTCACAGGAGAAGTAGGATCTTTCACTACTTCAGTTTTTTCTAAAGGAACACCATTAACCAGTAAAAGATCACCTATACTTACTCGACCAGAGTCTGGAAAGGAGGCAACAACAATAGCTGTAATATCACTGCCAAGGCTTTCAATTATGCTATCTATTTCATAGCCTACATTTCCTCTTAAGGTGGAATCAATTCTCTTACTAAAAAATATGTTTTCTTTATCTGTAAATAGATTTACTGCATCTTTAACTTTTTTATAGGCATCTTCAGGGGCAAGGCCTCTGCTATTAGTGGTAATACTTAACACATCAAAATCTTTAAATTTATATAAATCTGATTCCTGTAGCAGAGTTCCTACCTTTAAACCATTTTTGGCAAGCAGGGCTCCTGTATCATTGGCTCCGGTTAAATCATCTGCAATAATTACTGTCTTTAACATATAATCCTCTCCCATCTTTACAATATATTTAAAGTATTAAAACTCTCAAATAGTTATGCTGAATTTTAAGTAGATTAAGTTCATCTGATTATAATGATTTAGTGATTAATTGTCTTTAATATTTTCAGCTAAAAAACCTGGTCCGTATTTCGCTGCCAGCAAAATAGCTTCTATCATGCTTACTTCACTTACTTTTCCTGTACCAGCTATGTCAAAGGCGGTGCCGTGATCTACAGAGGTACGTAAAAAAGGCATGTTATTAGTTAAGGAAATTGTTCTTTCAAAGTCCACCATCTTTGTGGCAATATGCCCCTGATCATGATAGAGGGAAAGAACTGCATCATATTTTCCAAGTAAGGCCTGATGAAATACTGAGTCAGCACCAATGGGACCATTTATATCCACTCCTTTTTCACGAAGACTTTCAACGGCAGGAGAGATGTATTTTACTTCCTCATCTCCAAAAAGACCGTGTTCTCCGGAATGAGGGTTTAGTCCTGCAATAGCCATGTGTGGATTTTCAATGCCAAGTACCTTAAGAGCCTTTTCACAGCGAATTGTAAATTCTTCTATGCCTTCCTGTGTAATTAAATCACAGGCATCTCTTAGAGATACATGTCTGCTGTAGAAAAACACTTTTAGACCTTTTACCTCAAACATGGTTAGAGGATTCTTTGTATGGGTAAGACTTTCCAGTACTTCTGTATGACCTATATAAGGTACCCCTGCACTTTTAAAGGATTCTTTATTTAAAGGAGTGGTTGCAATAGCTGCAACTTTTTTGTCCATAGCTAACTTTATGGCATAGGAAAGATAGTCAAAAGCTGCCTGACCGCATTGTGCCTGAACTTTTCCAAACTTTAAAGTACTAATGTCAATATTATTTAAATCAATAAAATCTATAGTGCCAAAGCTGTATTTACCTTCATCTGGCACTGATACAGCATTTAACTCAAGAGAAATATTTGTTATAGTAAGAGCCTTATCTAAAACTCCTTTATCCCCTATAACAATAGGATTACATACTTCATAAACTTTTCTGTTTTTAAGAGCCTTAACTACGATTTCAGGTCCTACTCCTGCAGGATCCCCTAGGGTAATAGCAATAATTGGTTTTGTCATTTTCAATCTCTTCCTTTCTGAATATATAATATAGGGTGTAAATCTAAACAAATACGCAGTTATCAATATTGAATTTATTAAAATCCTCTATGAGGTTTTTTGAGTGCCTGTCAACAATAATTCCCGTTAACATTTTGAAAGGCTGTACTTTTACCATACTTTTCTTTTGGTATTTATCACTGCTGGTAAGTAAAAAACTTTTTTTACTTACATTTATGAAACTGTTCTTTAGATACATCTTTTCAACATTGGTGCTCATAAAACCATTTTCCATATCAAAGGCATCACAGCCTAAAAAACAGGCATCCACATTGTATTTTTCAACTTCCCTACAGGTTTCAATTCCAGTACATTGCTTTGACTTCATGGAAACTTTTCCTCCAAGAAGGGTAACATCTATATTGGGAAAATTACTTAAAAACACACCTACTTTTAAATCATTGGTAATGACCTTTAAATTTTCAATGCTTTTTATACACTTAGCCATTTCCATTATGGTGGTACCTGCATCCAATATAATTGTGGAATTAGCCTTTACAAACTCACTGGCTTTTTTTCCTATTAAGTACTTTTCATCCATCATAGATTTTTCCTTTTCAAAATAACTTTTTTCTCTAATTATATTGCTTTTGATTATAGCTCCACCAAAAGTCCTGTCTATAAGCTGCTGACTTTCTAAAAATCCCAGATCTTTTCTTATAGTTACCTCAGATACATCTAATCTTTGGGATAGCTCCAAAACGGTTACATTTTTGTGCCTGAGAATATAATCATATATTTTTTCTCTTCTCTCCAAAGCAAACATAATTTTTGTACCTCCCGAGCCTAGTCTGTTAGTATATTTAACCTGACTAACTTGCTGTAAGACTCCCACGCACTCTGTGAAAGCGATTCACACAAAATCAAAAAAAAGATTTTGGTTCTCTGCTTTTCTTCAAGTGGGAGTCTAACGCCAAGTAATCCATGCATTCGCAGTTCTAAAATTCAGATGGGGTAAAAGAATCCCCACCTGAATTAAGAACTTGCTTCAATAATCTTGAAAGTAATCTAATAACCATGCAGTTTATTAAATGCTTTCAATGTGTTTCATTTTCTTTCTTTATAGATATATGAAGGTGATGGGGAAGATATGATAAAAATATGGTTGTAATTTAGAATAGAAATAATGTTTTAGTTAAAAATTTATTTTAAAGACTTTGTGTTAAAAATAGAATGAAATAAAGAATATTTAGCTGATTCTAGATAGATGTATTATTTTAATTAAAGAAGTAAATATGGTATAATAACACTAGGGAAATTTAAAACAAAGGCAGTGATAAGATTGGCAAATGAGAAGATAAAATGGCATCCAGCCTTTGCGGCAGCAATACAGCTTGAACTAAAAGAATATAGAAAAGAATTAGAATTTCAAACAGAATATCAACTGACAGATGAGCCTTTAAGAATAGATGTATTAGTTATAAAGAAGCTTAAGGATATAGAAATAACTAAGTCTATAGGTAGAATATTCAGAAAATACAATATATTTGAATACAAATCACCAACAGATTATATATCAATTGATGACTATTATAAAGTAAAAGCTTATGCATATTTGTATAAGGCATTATCAGAAGGAACAAATAGTATAGACATAAAAGAATTAACTATAACATTGACTTCAAATAAATATCCTAGAAAATTAATAGACTACCTAAAAGATGAACAAGAGGCTGTAGTAGAAAAAAAGGAAGATGGTATATATTATATAAGAAATACAGATATAGAAACACAACTTTTGATATCAAAAGAATTGGATTATAACGATACTAAATATTTAAAATTACTTCAAATACAACACGAAAATAAAAATATGATAAATAACTGGATAATAGAATACATTAACAATATGAAAAATCCGTTATATGCGGTGATAATGAATGTACTTGCAGAAGTAAATCCAAATGAGTTATTGGAGGTGTATAAAGATATGGGAAAAGCAAAATTGAATGAAAGTAATAGAGAATTTCTACTTGATATGATGAAAAAGCTTGACCTTGATAAAAAGCTTAAAGAAGAAGGAATCCAAGAAGGAATCAAAGAGGGTAGGGAAGAAGGAATTAGGCAATTAATACTAAAACAATACCATAAAGGACTCTCAATAGAATATATAGCAGATATAAATGATATTAAAATAGAATATGTAAAGAAAATAGTATCAGATGCCTCATCCACAGCACAAAGTTAGATTATATTAAGACATTTAAATTAAAATCTACCCCAGGGGTGTAATAATTGCACCCTTTGTGCTGGAATAATCTATAAGTATTTTATTACCTATATAAGCATTAATAGAGGATGTATTTATAATTGTACTGCCACATTTTAAATAAGATAAAGCTGCTTTAGTAACATGAAACATAGGATATATATTTGTTCTAAAGGTATCATCTAGCTGTTCAGCAGAAATATCTTCAAGTCTAGTTTGTGGAAATTGTACGCCTGCATTATTAACTAATACATCTAAATGGCTAAAAGCAGAAATTGTTTCTTCAACGTTTTTTTTACAAAAAGATTCTTCTCTCAGGTCTCCAGATATTAAAATGCATTTTCTGCCTTGGGCTTCTACTAATGCTTTTGTTTCTTTTGCATCTTTATGTTCATTAAGGTATACAATGGCGATATCGGCACCTTCTTTAGCAAAGGCTAAGGAAACGGCTCTTCCAATACCACTGTCACCACCGGTAATTAAAGCTACTTTATCTTTTAATTTTCCAGTACCAATATAATCGGGATTATCAAAGATTGGTCTTGGATGCATTAAGGTTTCAAGTCTAGGCTGTACAGATTGATGCTGAGGTGGAAATGCTATAGGTATTCTTTTACATTCTGTTTTATAACCTAAATATTTATAATATAGGGTCATCGTTGTTCCTCCTAGAAATTATATCATTTATATAATAATAGGATAAAAAATTAAGTTGGTTAAAATGAGTAACAATATTGTTAATTATTTTAGCTAAAAAACATATTCTATTTACATAGCCCATTTTCCCATATATTGAATTAAGGGCAAAATAAAAGCACTTCTGTTAGGAGTGCTTTTACTATTGAAGATCTAATATATTCTTTTCAGTTCTCTTTATAAATATATCGTAGGTATAAGATACTATATTATCATATTAATTTGTCTAGTAGATATAAACATTTTATAGGTAATTATAAAGCAAAGAAATATGTCTAAGCACTCTATATTTTTGAATATGTATTGATGAATAATATGTTCCGCTTTCTTTATATATCCATAAACACTTGTAAATATCTATTAAACTAGGGTTATGTACGCTAATACTTAATAGAAAGACTTAAATTAGCAAAGACTATCAAATAATACTAATGGGAAATCTCTTTAAGGTACGCTAAAACCATATTTTTCTCATTTTCAGGGCAATAAATAGTATTAGTATTCCTTCCTATAGTATATATCTCAAGATCTTTATCATTAATAACTGGATATACTGTTGAAGTAAAGTTACTGGCAAATAGTGCACCCACAATTCTATTAAGTCCTTCTTCATTAGCCTTAGATTTGATATTAGCAACGGGTTTTCCAAGCTTCAATGTATTTGATGAACCTGAATATGGCACCTCAACATAGGTCATATTATACATTTTAAAATTATCAACTGCAGTATCACCATTTGCAAGTTCTCCCCAGTATACAACTTCCCCTGATTCTGCCATAACAACATCTTTGGAATTACGTTTGTTTCCTGCTCGCATCAAGCCAACCCAACCAACAGGAATTAATTCTACTAAGAGACTTATTATTAAAAAGATTATTGGAATAACAATGTAGCGTTTTTTAGGATTCTTTCCTTTACGCTTTTTAAGTTTCCATATAATTATAAATATTACATTCAGTATTATAAAGAACAATGCTACAAAAAATAAAACGACCAGTATTAAGAAAAATGCTAATGCAACCATTAATCTATCCCCCTTGTATAATTTAAATATATAAAAAAGTATACCATAATATTCTACATAATCCATTATTACATATAAAATACATACTAAAAAAGCACCCTTTTTCAGAGTGCTTTTTATTATTTATTGAGGTCAACTGCTTCTTCCTGCTCCACAAATTCTTTCATCATAGCATTTACCCAAGTTGAAACTCTAATGCCTTTCTTCTCAGCTATTTTTATCAATCTTTCATAGATGTCAGGGCTTATTGTCATATTTGTTTTTCTTACTGCCAAGTAAATCACCTCAGCTGAAAGTATTGACTTTAATTATATTTTAAAAATTATTGTTACTTTTGTTCCTTTATTTGGGATACTTTCAATTGACATATTAGTATTATACACATGTTTAAGCCTTTTTCTTATGTTTTTAAGACCTACACCAGTTCCATCCGCAAGTTCTCCAGAAAGTACTGCATTGAGCTTATCCTCGCTCATACCTATGCCGTTGTCTTCAACAGTTAAGATATAATTGTTAATCTTTTGTTTACCACAAATAAGAATTTTTCCTCCATCAGGATTTTTTAGTATGCCATGTTTTAATGAATTTTCCACAAGAGGTTGTATGATAAAGGGAGGAACATATATATCATCATCTTTAATATCAAAGTCATAGTCTATTAATTCACCAAATCTAGATTTCTCAATATCTAAATAATTACGTGTAAATTCAATTTCATCATATAGTAAAACTTCTTTCTTGCTGGAATCAAAATCAAAACTATGGCGTAAATACATAGATAATTTCTCTATAAGTTCAGCAGAAGCAGAGGGATCAGTATAAGAATAGGCAGTAATAGTGTTTAGCACATTGAAAAGAAAATGAGGTTTAATTTGTGCCTGTAGAAAAGCCATTTCATTTTCTATGGAAGTAGTAACTGCTTGCTTTAAAGAGCAAAGTGTATCAATTCGAGCTCTTAGTTCTACAATATCGTAGGGTTCGAAAATACAGTCGTTAGCACCAACTTCAAAACTTTGTAGTACACTTTCTGACTGAATCATGGAAGTTATTATAATTACAGGAAGCTCTAATCTGGTATATTCTTTACGAATACGACTGCATATCTCAAAGCCGGAAATATCAGGTATTGCAGCTTCAACAATGACAACATCAATATTTTTTTCGTTTTCTATATATTTAAGTGCGTTTTTCGCTATTATAAATCCTTTAACTGAAAAACCAATTTGACTTAAAGCCTGGGAGATAGCTTTAATATTTGGAATATACTTAGCTATAATTACAGCAGTTTTATTAGCACCTTCTGTCGTAAAAGTGATAAGAGGAGTAATGATATTATTTTTACCCAGACTTTCAAAATTAGAAATACTATTTTCCTTTAGTAAATTCTCCTCAGATATATCTAAGGTAAAAGTAAATTTATATCCTGAATATGTAGGTTCTATACTAATAGTATTGTTGTGATTTTTCATAATATGTTTAATTATATATACACTAACACCTAAATTGTCAGGCATAGTGGAATGTTTTTCACCATCCACAAAATGTCTTTGAATAAGTTCTATAGTCTCTAAAGGCATTCCTGAAGAATAAATATAAATATATACTTTTTTATGTTCAACCTTAGTTTCCACTAAGATATTATTTTTGTTCTCAGTGTGTTTAAGACATATATTAAAAAGATTGTAAATTACCCTAGAAATCCAGTATCTATCAGCATATACCGGAGGCGTTTCCTTAGAATTTTTTAGTGGAGTATAGACAATATTACTATGTATTAAGTAAGAATATTCGCTTGTTATACCTTTAAGCAGCTTAGAAATTGAAAAGGTTTCTTTATTAAATTTCAGTTCACCATACTGAAGTCTTGAATAGATCATAATATTATTCAGCATATCAAGTATATTTAAGCCGCTTAAATGAATCTCCTCTATAGCCTTAAGTCCTGGGGATTCAATGTGTTTATAAGTTGAAGCTCTAAATTTTTCTGTAGCCACTACAATGTTGTTAACTGGTGTTCTAAGTTCTTTTGAAATATTGCTAAGGAATTCATCTTTCACAGCGTTAAGATAGATTATCTGATCTAAAAGCTTCTTATTTTTATTATAGCTTCTAATGTATTGTCTCCCTAAAACAAAAACAATACTGATCATAAGCGCGAAAATTCCAAAAGTGGATAGAGGGGTGTCCACAATTCTAAAAATATTATATGAATACAAAATGTCGTTTAAAGCCAATGGTAAAAGGAAGGAAATGCCTATTAATATTGGTAAGGCATCTTTTTTGCCATCCTTGAATTCTGTAATCAAAGTAAAAATAACAAAAGCTAAATATACAAAATGTAGCCAGCTAAAGTGATCTTGCAAAGCAGAAAAAGTATTTGTAGGGAATATTAAAGTTAATAATGAAAGACTTAAAGCAATAATTACTGCGATATGAGTTACTACTCCTATAATCTTTTGGGGAAAAATACTATTTATGTATAGAATAAAAGTTACACTGACCCAGTAGTTAATAATTGCTCCAATGGTAAGGGAAAGATGAAAATTAATATTAGGAAAATAGTTTCCTACAGGATAATTATATGAAAAAAATCTTGATAATAGAATAATAAGTCCACATAAAGATATATACAAAAAACTCACATTCTTATTTCCTGTGAAAAAGACTGTAAGAAAAAAGCAAAATAAAATAAATGTACATCCAGATAGTAAATCCAGAAAAAATATATTCCAATTATTAAGAAAAGCGATTTTTTCTTCCGAACCTATTACAATTGGTGATTTAAATCCCCCACGCCAGGTAGCATAATTTGAGACCTGAAAATTAATATAAAATTCATTAGAAGGAGACGTAAAATAAGTAATCAGTGGAAGATATTCAGCTTTACTGGCACTAGGATTAGATGAAACAATACCATTGTGAGCTATTTCTTTCCCTGAAACAATTAATCTATAGGCTGTAGATTGAGAATTTATTTTTAAATATAGCTTTTCACCTTGCTTTGCTCTAACCTTTAAACGATAGGTGGCAAAACCATTTCCAGGAAGAGATTTTCCATGAAGTTTTATTCCATTCCAATAATTGGGTATTGATGTGGAGGCATCTTTAGAATAATTTTTGTCATCAGAAATAAGCCTTTTCCAGTAAAAATTCCAATTGCCAGATAGTATTACAGAATTTTCTGTATTGGGATTCCAATTTGAAAGGTCAATGGCTCCATTACTTATTCTAGGTAGATTTTTATTTTGATTATATTGAAATAAAAAAAGTAAAATAATAGCGAAAATAATAGTAGAACAAATAATAGTAGAACAAATAATAAATATCTTTTTCAAAAATCAAACACCTCCAGAAGCGCATTAAAAGATAATACATAATCTAAAACGACATATTATAACATATTATAACATGTCATTTTAGATTTGGAAATAGTTATAAGTAAGATGCGATTTATGTAAATAGTATTAAGAAATGTAATAATGTTCAGAAAATGTACAGAATAAATTGCTACACTTGAAATATGTATTTATTACATAATAAACTATTTATTCAATATATATAATAAAAATAGAAATTTTAACAAAATATTGGTAGAATAGTTTTATATGTATTATATTGTAAATAAAAGATTGTTATGTAAACAGGAATCTGATTATATTTAAAAACAAATATAATCATGTAATATAAACTATAAAGGAGAAAGTAAGTATGTTAAAAGCAGTAATTGTTGATGATGAAAAACCAGCTATTGATATTTTAAAAATATTTTTGGAGAAAACTGGACAAGTAGCGGTTATAAATACTTTTCAAAATCCTAAAAAAGCACTTAATGAGATAGAAAAATTAAAACCGGATGTAGTTTTTCTTGATGTGGAAATGTGTGGTATGTCTGGCATTGAAGTGGCTAGTAATATATCATTAATGGATCATAATAGTGAAATAGTTTTTGTAACTGCATATGACAGATATGCACTGCAGGCTTTTAAGGTTAATGCCTTAGCCTACTTATTAAAGCCTGTCTTAGAAAAAGACATCAATAAGACTGTTAAAAGATTAATGAAAGTATGTGGAGAGTTACCAATGAAGCAGGAAGTTAAATTACAGGCTAGAATACAATGCTTTGGAGAATTTGAAGTTTACAGTAATTTGAGTGGACAACCTTTAAAATGGAGAACATCAAAGTCAAAGGAATTAATGGCTTATTTCTTTGAAAATAGGGGTATACCTATAAGTAAATGGAAGCTTTGCGAGGTACTTTGGCCAGAGGGTAATCAGGATAAAATAGACATAAATTTACATACAACCATCTATAAAATGAAAAAAACTCTAAGAAATTCCAATATAGATGTAGATGTAAAATTTGTTAATAAGGCTTATGTTATGAATATGAAAGGTGTGTATAGTGATCTAGATGAATTTGACTCATTAGTTGAAGATAAGATTGTAATAAGTGATAGTAATATTAATAAATATGAAAAGGCTTTCTCTCTATATACTAATAATTATTTTGAAGAAGACGATTACTATTGGTCCATTGATTTAAAAGAAGTTTATCTACAAAAGTTCATAAGAATATCAAAGAATTTAGCAGATTTTTATATTGAAAAGCATAATTATGATAGGGCTATTATTGTGATAAAAAAGGGAATGAAAATCTCACCGTTAGAAGAAGATTTACATGAAACCCTATTGTACATATATGTTTTAACAAATGATAGAATTTCATTTTTAAATCATTATGATTCACTATTGGAATTATTCACTGAAGAACTTGGTATTGAGCCAAGAAATACTTTAAAAGGTATGTATAAAAAGATGGTATCTAATTGCGGGTGAAAGGATCTTTTCAAGAAGATGGATTAGTGATTTTTTATTAAAATATCAAT
The DNA here is from genome assembly GCF_000246895.1 of Clostridium arbusti SL206. Classification (GTDB taxonomy): domain Bacteria; phylum Bacillota; class Clostridia; order Clostridiales; family Clostridiaceae; genus Clostridium_I; species Clostridium_I arbusti. The sequence continues at coordinate 34,474 of NZ_BAEV01000020.1, forward strand.
AAATCTTATAAGTGAGAATTTGTATTTCAGCTAAGTTTATGTTAATTACTCAGGGACGTATATTAAATAGAGTTTAAATGCATAAGGGTTAGACTAGTAATAATTGATGAGAAATAAAAATTATAATTTAAGATAGAATTATGAAAAGCCTCTTTATGCTGAGATAATATAAAATATCAGCATAGAAAGGCTTTATTATTATTTAAACTGTTTCTGTATGACTGATCATTATGCCATAAAACCCTTTATTTCCTGCGGTAGTAGCTGTAATAGTAACTGTATTATTATTTGTAGATGCTGTAAATTCATTACTTGTATCAGTAACTTCATTTACCATAATAAGCTGACTCATCCAAGGGTGTTTTCTTTTTATAATATCAAATACGCCCACTCTAGTAAAACCTGTACCTGAGCCAATACTCATATTAAACACTAATATTTTAGTGAATCCCTGTAGTGGATTTATACTTAAAATATTCGTATTAGTTTTTGCAAAGAATAAATCCATAAGGGAATCATTTACATTCCAGCCGCCATCAGGTGAAAATTTTAATTTATTTCCTAAGCATTCAAGATAATTTTGAGGTATATCTATTAGTGTACTCAATAATATAGTGTCTATTGTTATAGTAGAAGCATCTATACTATTGTTATTAAATTGTACTGTTGAGAAACCTTGTCCAGTTTCCATTTTTAGAAGGCCAATTCTATTAGCTGAAAGAACAAATTTATTTTCTGTTATCTTAATATCTGCTTTTGAATGATAGCCATCGGCTCTGCTATAAATTGCAAAGGGAGTCACAGTACTTCCACAGGTTATAAATTGATTTTTACTTATATGGAATCCATTAATAAAATCTCTAATTTCCAGTGAAGGACAATTATCAAAAATATTATTGTTTACATCTAGGCTTTTAATACCGGTACCAAATATCAGTACGTTGTTAAAGATGTTTCCATCAATACATTTAGTATTTTGACAATTTACAAATCCTACTTCTCCATTTATAAACTGATTTCCCTTGACAGTGATATTTTTAGCCATATAATTAGGATTATTAGCAAAAAATTGTGCATTGGTTATTTTTCCAGTAAAACCATTTGATTTTGTGAGGATATTTCCCTGAAAAATCAATCCATCAACTACATCGCTAGTGTCAGAACCCCAGAAAAAGTTAGCTCCACTTCCAGAAGAACCTGCAGGGGCAGTGCCATTGTCCTTTAAGATATTATTTTTAACTACGGATTTTGGACATTTTTGAAGATCAATGCCATTGTCGTAGCAGTTTAGAATTGTATTATCAGTTAAAAAGTGATTTGTACAAAATTGCTGACCTATTCCAATCCAGCTGGAGTTTGTTATAGTATTTTTTGCTATCCTATTATTGCTGCCGCTGGATAGGAGAAAACCAATACCAAAGGAACTGGGATTATTGATTATATTTTTTTCTACTATGCAATTATTCACTACTTTGAAAAAGCCTATGGCTGATGTGGTAAATTGATTATTGCGTATTCCATCATCATGGAGTCCATCGCCAATATGCTCAATAATATTGTTATAAAAATTATTATAAGATGAATTTTCACAGTATATTCCATAATACTTGAAATGGTGTATATGAGTATTTTCTATAGTTATTCCAGACACATTTTTAATGGAAAAGGCAGTTCCAAGGGTATTGTTTGCCTTATTGCCGTCTAATTTCAAATTGTATATCTGTATATTATTTGCATTGATATTTATTTTACCAACGGCTGCATTATTTATTAATTTTAAAGTTCCTGTACCTAAAATAATTATACTTTTATTTAAATTTAGTGAATCATATAAATAAATGCCACTGGGAATAAAGGCAAAGTCACCATCATTCAAACTATTAAAATAATTTTGTATTGCTGTGCTGTCATTAGTCACACCATCTCCCTTGGCACCGTATACGTCAATTAACAGCCGTAAAGCTGAACCTGCCATACTAATTCCTCCTTGGAAAATTTAAATATTTGTAAATTTATTGAAGTAATAGAGTATTTATAGAAAAGTTGATTTTTATGAATAATTTAAAATTCATACACTTCTAGCTTATCTATATAGATGTTTCCTGGACCAGCTAAAAGATCTAAACCTAAAGCTATTACAAAATAATTTGCCCAGCTTGGCCTTGTTGATTGAATAGCGCCAGGATCAAAAGAAGACCAAGTATTATTCAATGAAACCCATTGTCCTATATGACCTAAGTCCTGGGTCTTAGCAAAGTCTGTCAAATAAATATCATTACCATAGGTGTGAGTGTGCTTATCAGTACCGCCTGTCCCTGTTTTATTAATAGTAGTTGTTGTAACTATTTTTTTGCCTCTAAGACAATCTGCCCACAGAATGTAAAAATCAATTGTATTGGTTGGTATATTTATATTGGATTTCCATCTTAATCTATAACTAACCCTCTTTGTATTAGGTTGTAATTTAACAAATAAATAGCAGCCAGAACTAGAATAGGAACCAAATTGTTTTGTAATCTTTGTTGAAAAGGTACCTGATTCAAAAACAGTAGTATCTCTAGTAATATTAATATTTTTTGCACTGAGAGTGTTATATATTTCATTATCTGTATAACTGAATACCTCTGCATCTAAATGTTTAGGCGAGAAATTTAAACTATTTTCATTTAAATAATTAGTAAAGAAGCCAGTATAGATATTATAGGATTTAGAACCTTCTATTTTAACTTTTCCACCATTAGTAACAATGTCATATTTACCTACAGTATTAAACAGTCCACCATCAATATAAGAGTCCTTTATATAAATCCCTTCACAATCAGTGCTTACATTAAAGGGTGCATAGGCAGAAGTATTTTGAAATATAAACCTTGAATTATTTATTTGAAGTGTACCGCCATTGCCGGATACTTTTATTCTGCAAGAGCCCTCTATATGACACTGTGAAAGCATTGCTACAGAGGAATTAATATCAAATTCCAAGGAATTATAATCAAAGGAGCAGCCAAAGAAATGAAACTCACCTGAAGGATTCTGGATGTTTACCGCTGTACCTGCATTATAGAAAGTGCAGCCATAGAAGGATATACCTTCTCCATAGTCACTGTAGCCAGAAGGCATAAGAAGACAAGTATCACAATCAAATATATCCACCGAAGTGTGTCTAATCAAATAAGCATGATTGCAATATTTAATACCTACTGCAAATCCTCTTATATTTATCTTATTTAAATCCACATGAGCAACACCGCTGCCATTTACACTGCTATCTATGCGTAAAGCTGTAGAATTATTTCTTGCAGTACCGCTGCTTTTACCATCAATAAATAAATTCTTAATCTGTCCAACATGATTATTAAAATAGGGAGGTACCTTAGTAGCAGTTACATAAATACTAGTTTGTGCTGGATTACCAGTAAAATCTAAAGTGGCTGAACTACCTTCTAAATTTATATAGGATAAATCTATTGTTAAAGCAATATTACTAGCAGTATCATAACTTGCTATTTTATAGATTTTAAATGCTTCTAATTTAGCTTTTTTACCTTGAGTTTTACAATCGGCTAATAATCTTAAAAATCTTCCTCTGTCATCTGTTTCGCCTGGTATTCTTGGATATAAAGATATTGATAGGATGCTTTCATTTGAATTATCTACATCTGCTGAGATTTCATCTTCTAAACTTTGTTTTATATGGTCAACTTTGTAATTGTCAGTTAAACCCTTTATCATATTTGTTTGCCTCCTCCTGTTATGTAATATAATATGCGGAGTAGGGAGGCTATGTGCTTATGTGGATAGATGATTATTAGATAAATTACAATTATAGACGAACAAAAGGTGGGGATAACCGTGTATATCTATGTACAGAAAGACAAACTTCTAACTATTTTACCATTAAAAATAATTATTAAAATCTAATTTTTAATAAAAAAATGAGGCTCTTCTCAAATTTAATGAATATTTATTCATCTTAAGACAGTCTCTGAAATCAATCTTATTTCTAATTATTTTGTTTTTTATGTTCTAAATAGGTTTTGTAAAAGGGTGATGTTAGCAAAGCTCTATAATGAGACATTTTGACATACAATACTTCAGCATTAATGACAATATTTGTACAGAAATTTTATTCCAATTTACATATACTGGATCTAAATCTTATGTTACAGTATTTTAATATTACTTGTTATATATTCCAAATGATAGTATAATAAATAAAAATTGCAAAATGATTATTAAAAATTTGACTAATTTATTTAGTTAAATTTAGTTTAAAAGAGTTGGGTGTGAATTATGACTATAACATTGATTGGAAGTATCTTATTGCCACTTATTTTAATCTTATTTATTTTTTTTGATACAAAGTACTTATTTTATTTAGTATTCTTATTCTCGGCTTTTACATCTACAGCTTTAGTTAAGTTTGCTGGAGGGGGAAAATCATTTCAAATATATCATGTAGCTGCGGTAATTTTCATAATAAAAGTTTTTATGGAATTAAAAAAGAGGAATTTAAGTATAAAGGATTTACATAGTAAATTGTTATTTATATTTATAAGCATATGTTTTATCTCAATATTTTATCCACTTATCTTCTCTGGAGGTACCATTGTAAAAACTCCAGCAAGTGATAAATATCTTCCATTAGCATTTTCTTATCAAAATATTACACAATTTCTCTATTTATTACTAGGATATTTAACCTATTTATCAGTGTTAGCATTCTTTAAAATAAAAGGTTTAAAAACAGATACCGTAATGAATATAATCCGTATTACTCTACTAGTAATATTAATATTAGGTATACTTCAATATGTAATGCCAGTAGATGCATATAACAATCTTTTTAGAAATGATTTTCACAGTAATGATCAGCGTGTAGCACTAGGCGTAAGAATTTCTTCTGCTACTATGGAAGCATCAATATTAGCCTTATTTATTACTCCTATATTTATTGGACTAGCTATTAATTTCTTTAATAAGTTTAATGTACTGGATTTAGTTTTAATAATATTGTCCATAGCTATAAACTTGGAGAATGGCAGTTCCTCATTTTTTGTGGGAATATTTATATTTATTATCTTTGAAATATTCATAAGTGTATTTATAAAAAATAAAAAATTATCCCATAAACAGATACTTACATTTGGAATAATATTGCTATTGATTATGGTATTAGTTGCTGTATTCAAAGATAAATTTAATTATAATATAGGAAATATAGTCGGCAAATTAAACGGGCAAGGCGAATCTGGAAGTATGAGAAAATATGATTTCCAGTACCATATGAATGTATTTAAAAATTATCTTATTACGGGTATTGGCTTTGGAAGTGTAAGATCAAAGGATTTGATATCTACAATTTTGGCGGATGTGGGATTAATTGGAGCTGTGCCTTTATTAGTTTACATAGTTGGAAGATTGTATTTACTGAAGAGAATAGGAGATGATTTTTCTAAAGTATTGTATGCTATAATGTTCTCTACTATAGTAGTACTGTTTATTTCAGTGCCCGAATTTTTTTATCTGTACATATGGATATACTTTGGAATAATTGATTATTTCTTGTTTAATGAGAATAGTAAAGTGAAGGTGTATTAAAAGAACAATAATTACTGGAGGAGTGTAACAAAATGGTTTTAATAATATCTGGGAATAGTGTTATAAGTGGAGCGGAGTACGTTTTAGCAGATTATTTAAAGTGTTCAAATAAAAATGAATTTATGGTTTTAACTTCTGAAACCAAAAAAGTTGTTGATTTTTATAAGGACTTGGATGTAAATACAATTATAAGTTCTAAATATATGACACCGTCAGGAGCATCAACTAATAGTAAAATTATAGGAAAATTAAAAAAGCTGTTAAGATATATCTTATCAAAGCAATTAATAAAGAAAACAATTGATAAATTCAATATTAAAACAATTGTAGCCAATAATACTACAGATGTTATATATTCTGCCTGGGTAAAAAAAGTTTCAGGAGTTAGATATTATCAGTACATTCATGACATAATTCATAAGGGAAGCTTTATAGCAAGGATTATATTAAAATTTGATAAATATGTGGACAAGTATTTTGCAGTGTCAAGGGCAGTTAAGGGTTCTCTTTGTGATATAGGAATAGATGAAAACAAAATAATATTAATTTATAACGGTTTACAGGATTTAAAATTTGCTCGGAAAAGTATGAATGATAAATTGGTATTTGGATTTCTAGGGGCTTTCAGTTCTAGAAAGGCTCCATTGACATTCGTTGATTTTATTAAAAAGTCAGGATATAAAGGTGTAATGGCGTACCATATTTCAGAGGATAACATGGAAAATAAAGTGAAAGATAAAATTAAAGAAGATAATTTAGATATTGAATTAATCGGAAAAGTGGAAAGAAACAATATAAAACAATTTTATGATAATATAGATTTCTTATTTGTTCCAAGTATACATGATCCTCTTCCAACTGTAGTACTTGAAGCTTTTAACTATAGTACTCCTGTTGTAGGAAGGAGTATTGATGGTATACCAGAAATGATTACAGAAGATTTTAATGGATATCTTTTCAAAGATAATGAAGATTTTAATAAGATAATCTCTAAAATCAATAATTTAGATGAAAAAACATATGATGAAATGTGTATTAGTGCCAATTCAATCATTAAAGATAAATTTAGTTTAGATAAAAAAGTATGTAAGCTAAATAAACTTTTATTTTATAGCTAAATTTATGTTTAAATTAGGAATTTTACTTAGGCATATGAAAATAAATAACAAGTCAAAGATGCGACGTATATTTTGAAGTCAACAAGGAAATAGGTTCCTAAGATAGTGAGCTATCTTAGGGTTCTGTTGACGCGGTGGGATTCAAAATAGACTAGCATACTGACTAGTTATTTATTTGAATGTGCCTTAAACACTTAATTCTAATAATCCAGTCTACTCTTTTTAGTAAGGGGCTGCTTCAAAATTAACACATTTTGAAGCAGCCCCTTATATTTAGTATAACTCAAATATCAATGAATCTTAATTGGTGTGATTTTGTTCTACTCCTTTTAAGTTTAGATGAATTATCTAGGGAATGTCATGGAATTGGATAAAATGTTCAGAAAATGTCCAAGATGCCTTTGTATTATTAAATCATGTATTAGTGAAAAATGAGCTATAAAGCATATGAAAATAAATAGTAAGTCAAATATACTAGCATACTGACTAGTTATTTATTTGAATGTGCCTAAGTAAATAAAAATATTTTATAGGATTGGGGTTGTAAATGTGAAAGTAGCTTTAGTACATGATTGGCTAACAAATATGGGTGGGGCAGAGAGGGTTCTCATAAATTTTAAGCAAATATACAATGATTCTCCAATATACACAACACTTTATAATCCAGAAAAATTAGATGATGAATTAAGAAATATTGACGTGAGAACATCATTTTTGCAAAATGAAAAAAATTTGAAAAAGGGACATCAAAGTCTATTACCCTATATGCCAATGGCCTTTGAGAGTTTTGATTTAAATGAGTACGATGTTGTACTAAGCAGTAGTTCTTCCTGTGCTAAGGGAATAGTGACAAGTCCTAATTCGCTGCATGTATGTTATTGTCATACTCCTATGAGATACGGCTGGGAGTTCTATTATGAATATGCAAAAGATTGGGATATGAGAAAGATAAAAAGAAATATGCTTAAGTATTTTATTAACTATATGAGGGTATGGGATAGTGTATCCTCAAGCAGAGTAGACTATTTTATTGCAAATTCTAAAAATGTGGCACTTAGAATTTGGAAACATTACAGAAGAGAAAGTGTAGTCATACACCCTCCTGTAAGATGTGACCTATTTAATCTAAGTGAGGTTGATGAAGATTATTTTTTAATACTTTCAAGACTGGTACCCTATAAAAAAGTTGAACTAGCTGTTAGAGCTTTTAGTGAACTAGGATTACCTCTAGTTATAATAGGTGATGGAGTGGAGAAAAAAAAATTGCAATCCATAGCAAAGGATAATATTAAATTTTTAGGTAGACAACCAGACGATGTAGTAAAAGAATATTACTCAAAATGTAGAGCTTTTATATTTCCTGGTGAAGAGGATTTTGGCATAACATCTTTAGAGGCTCAAGCAAGTGGACGACCTGTAATTGCCCTTGGAAAAGGTGGGGTATTGGAGACCGTTGTAAAAGATCAAACGGGAGTTTTCTTTGAAGACCAAACAGTGGATAGTTTGAAAAATGCAGTTAAAAGGTTTGAAAATATGGAATTTGATAAAAAAGCTATTAGAAAACATGCAGAAGGATTTAGCGAAGAAATATTCAAAGGTAAAATCAATGATTTTGTCCATACTAAATATCAGGATTTTAAAAAAATTAGTAAATGGAAGATACTATAATGAAGCAGGTTGTATTTAATGCATTGCAAACTTCTTTAAGTGGAGGAATTGGAAGATACAGTTATGAACTAGCAAAAAATATTTATGAATTAAATAAGATTGATCTAAAGATTGTAATTAGAGAAGAAGATAAAAATTTATTTAATTTCGCTAGAAGGGAAGATTTAATAATAGCTAAAGAAATAAAAAATAGTAAAAATAGAAATTACTATGAACAATTTAAATTGCCTGAAATAATAAATGAATTATATCCTAAAGCTGTAATACATTATCCAGATAGTATGGCACCTCTCTTTGCGAAAAACAAAGTTGTAATTACAGTTCATGATTTAGCCTTTAAAAGTCTAAATCATGCCTTTACTTTAAAGACTACATTATGGAAAAATGTTATGACGGATTTGTCTGTAAAGAAAGCAGATAAGATTATTGCTATAACTAACTTTGCTAAAGACGAGATATTGAAATATTACGATGTTGAACCTAGTAAGATTAATGTAGTTTATAATGGATTTAATAATTTTTCAAGAGATTCAATAATCTTAAAGAATATATCTAGTAGTATTTTTAAATTCAGTGATAAACCATACATATTAACAGTAAGTACTATATCTCCAAGGAAAAATATAGACGGACTTATAAGAGCCTTTAATTTAATAAAGGATAAAGTTAATTTTAATTTAGTGGTAGCAGGTAAAAATGGATGGTTATATGATGATATATTTAAGTTAGTAAAAAATTTGAAATTAGAAAATAGAGTCATTTTTACTGGTGGAGTAAATGACGACGAACTTAAGTTTTTATATCAAAATGCAAACATATTTGTTTATCCTTCTTTTTATGAAGGCTTTGGATTGCCACCTTTAGAGGCTATGTCCTATGGAATTCCCTGTATTGTTTCAAATGCAGCTTCTCTATTGGAAGTGGTTGGTGATGCTGCTTTAAAGATAAATCCCTATGAAATAGAGGAAATATGCAAAGGGATTGTAGAAGTATCTAGTGACTTGGAACTAAAAAATAATATGGTAAGAAAGGGATTTAAGAGGATAAAAAGTTTTTCCTGGGAGTCCTGTGCTGATAGAATTGTAAATTTATATTAGGCATATTCAAATAAATAACTAGTCAGTATGCTAGTCTATTTTGAATCCTACTACGTCAACAGAACCCGTTTCCTTGTAGACTCCAAAATATCCGTCGCATCTTTGACTTACTATTTATTTTCATATGCCTTAAATATGTACAAATGAGCAGCATCACTATTCATATCTATGAATAGTGATGCTGCTCATTAACCATTTCAATATTAAAGATACTTAATCTTATTTTTAATAAGAAAATGATTCGTTCCTAGCTTGATATCTTCATTATACATGGATACAAGTTGAAAGAATAATCACTAAATAACATTTACTGCTTTTTACAAATCAATGTTTCAGCAGCAGCAAATATAATCCAGATAAATAAATTGTAAGGCTCTGGTACAGAAGTAAAAGCACATATGAATAAAACAAATATATAATTAGAAAGTCCATAGCTTAATTTACTTATAGTTTTAAGTTTAGTTATGATTTTATATAGATAAAATATAAATATTCCCATTCCTATAAAGCCAGTGTTGCATAGCCAGGTAGAAAATAGATCTTTACTACGTGCAGTACCAAAACCAACTCCTAAAAAGGGATAATTTAGGGCCGCATTTATGTGAAGCCTAAAAATTGATGAACGTTCTTTACCAGATACGTTATTTCCTAAAAATTTATCATAGGAACCTGTTATAAGCGAATCTTTTATAATTGGATTCAGATTTATCACCACAATAAGAAGTAATATAAAAAGAAAAAATATTATTGGAAGAATATATCCTATTTTTTCTTTTTCATCAGTAATATTTTTTATCAGTAATAGGAGTTTATCAAAAATTATTTTTAATATTAGAGCTGCCAGACCTACAAAAAAAGTAGTAGAAGTTGAAAGAATAGCAGTTAAAATAATTAACAATATAAATACTACCTTATGTGTAATATCTAATGTATTTTTTCCTAGGGATATACTGAGTGCCAACATGGGAATTAAAAAATAAGCTAACATGGAAGGTTCTTGTGTCACACTGTACACCCTTATAAAACCTATTCCACCTTGAGTATTACCATGTATGCCACTTCTAAAAATTTTGTCAAATTCTAAGTGCTTTATGAAGGCAAACTCCTGATAAAATCCAAGTATGCAAATAGCTACAGTTGAATATATTAATATTTTTACGCACTGTTCTATTTCAGCTGGATTATGGTAAAAATAATTTTTTATACATAGATATACTATAAAACAAAGTATTAAGTACATTAACTGAGTTATATTTGATGAGGTAAAGGAAATATTACTGATTAAACTATCTTGATTCATAATTAATACGTCTTTTGAGTTAATTAAGGTCGGCATAATTATAGATAAAATACTTATAATTATAAAAGCAAATAAAAACTTATCAGGTTTTATCAGTAATTTTTTATTATATATAAGAAAAAAGCTTTTTATTATAAAAAGAGTTCCTAAATAATAACTTGGCTGCAGACTGAAGTTACTTCCAAAATTAACTATACTACTAGAAGTAAATCCTGAAAAGAATATTGTTAAATATAAAATATATTTAATATCTTTAAAGAATAAAAATATTCCTAAGGGAATTAAAAAATATCCTATTATTTGAATCTCCATATTATTCCTCCTGATTTTATACATAGTAATACAGAATAATATAGGTATATTATTAAATGAAGTACTTACTTTATAAAAATTTATATAAGGCACATTCAAATAAATAACTAGTCAGTATGCTAGTCTATTTTGAATCCCACCACGTCAACAGAACCCTCAGATAGCTCACTATCTGAAGAACCTATTTCCTTGTAGGCTTCAAAATATACGTCGCATCTTTGACTTACTATTTATTTTCATATGCCTAAAGCTATCAAAATAGTTGAATAATGTTGCATATGTACAAACTAAAAAAAGTATATTAAATGATACTATAATTATATTAAAATACTTACCAATATACAATTGTTATTTTTTATCTGATGACTACCTATTCTAATAATCATATCCTATTACATAAAATTGAAGCAAGTTCTTAATTCAGGTGGGGATTCTTTTACCCCATCTGAATTTTAGAACTGCAAATGCATGGCTTACTTGGCGTTGAACTCCCACTTGAAGAAAAGCAGAGAACCAAAATCTTTTTTTTGATTTTGTGTGAATCGCTTTCACAGAGTGC